>RFPK01000001.1 GCA_009926195.1 Synechococcaceae bacterium WB4_1_0192
CCCACCGGGTGCGGAGGCCGATCTCAGCGCACGGGTGCTGTTGGTGAGTGGCAGCCGCGACTGGGTCGTGCCACCGGACCCCGAGGCCGTGACGCCGATGCGCCTGCGAGAGGACAAGGGCAACCGCCTGGTGCTCGTGCAAGGCGGCGATCACTTCAACCTGCGGCCAGGCCAGAAGGCGGATGGCGGCACGCTCGGGCCACTGCTGCTGGCCTGGACGGAGGGGGCGTTCCAGGCGGGAGCGGCCGTACGGCCATCGCCGTCGGCACCGAATCTGCTGCCGCCGATGGGCTGGGGGCAGACCGGCATGGCCCTGGTGGACGTGACCGATCGGCTGCGGCGCCCCTGAGGCGGGACAGAAACGAAAGCACTGCACCCCAGCGACCTTCACAGGCCGTTACAATTGGCGCAACACTTCGCAACACGCGTCATGACCGGCAACGACACCCGCTTTGGCTTCGTCGCCTTCGCCGAGACCTGGAACGGTCGTCTCGCCATGCTCGGCTTCGTGATCGGCCTGGCCACCGAACTGCTGACCGGTCAGGGCATCCTCGGCCAGATCGGCCTGGGCTGAACAGCTTCCGGCGTTTCCACCCCCCATCGCCCCCTTCACACCATGAACACGCCGTCCACCAGCGACAAATGGTTTCAGGATCGCGCCGCTGAGCAGATCCACCTCGATCAGCTGACCCGCGTCGAGCGGTTCAACGGCCGTGCTGCCATGCTCGGCATCGTGATCGGGGTGATCACCGAAGGGCTGACCGGTGCCGGCATTGCCCATCAGATCGGTCTCGGTCCGCTGATCGATGGCTATGCCGCCTGCCACACGCAGTTCCTGCCCTTCTGCTTCTGAGCTCACCACCATGGGGGAGGTTGACCCTCTCCCCCAGTGCAGCTCAGTGCCGATCAACCCATCTGGTGCCTCACCGCTGCGCAGGTGTTCGCAGCGCTTCAGAGCCAGCCGGAGGGTCTGAGCAGCGTCGAGGCGATCGACAGACTTGAACGCTTCGGCCCCAACCGCTTGCCATCGCTGAAGCGTCGGCCTCTTGCCCTGCGCTTCAGCGATCAGCTGTTGCACTTCATGGCGCTGCTGCTCTGGGTAGCTGGCGCCCTTGCCTTCATTGCCCGAGCACCGCAGCTCGGCTGGGCGATCTGGGCAGTGATCCTGATCAATGCACTGTTCTCCTTCTGGCAGGAGTTCAAGGCAGAGCGCACCCTCCAGGCCCTGGCCGGTAATCTGCCCGACCTCGCCCAGGTCTGGCGCGATGGCCAACTCCAACAGCTGAGTGCGGATCAGCTGGTCTGCGGCGACGTGGTCCTGCTCGAGGAGGGCAACCGTGTGCCGGCGGACTGCCGACTGCTAACGGCGGAACAGCTGTACCTCGATCTTGCGGTCCTGACGGGTGAATCCCTGCCCGTAGCACGGGCCCCTGGGGAACAACCGGCCGCGAGACTCCCCAGCCGCGAGCGCACCAACCTGCTGCTGGCCGGGGCCACCGTGGTGTCCGGGCGAGCCGAGGCCATCGTCTACGCGACCGCCAGCGAGACGGAATTCGGCCAGGTCGCCCATCTCACCGCCAGCACGGAGCGCTCCACCAGCACGCTCGAGCTGCAGATCGAGCGGATCGTGCACACGATCACGCTGATCGCTCTCAGCACGGGACTGCTCACCTTCACGGTCAGTGTGTTGCTGGAGCGGATGGCTCCGCTCGAAAGCCTGATCTACGCCGTCGGCATCATCGTGGGCTTTGTGCCCGAGGGCCTGCTGCCGCAGGTGACCCTGACCCTGGCCCTGAACGTGCAGCGCATGGCGCGGCGCCAGGCCCTGGTCAGGCGTCTGTCCGCCGTCGAGAGCCTCGGCTCGGTGAGCGTGATCTGCTCGGACAAAACCGGCACCATCACCCAGAACCGCATGGCCGTGGAGGCCTGCTGGTTGCCCGGGCCGGACCAGGGCGCTGAAGCGGCGCCGCAGGAGAGCGGCCAGCGACAGCTGCTGCTGCTTGCCGCCAGCCTCTGTTCCAATGCACGGCTTGAAGACAACGCCAGCGGCAGCGGGCCGTGGCGCGCCAGCGGTGATCCCACCGAAACCGCGCTGCTGATCGCCGCCGCCGAAGCAGATCTGCTGACCCCTGAGCGCCAGGGTGCACGGCGCTGCCGCGAGCTGCCCTTCGATTCACACCGCCGGCGCCTGACGGTGGTGATCGAACGACTGGCGGCGCTGCCTGGCCCCCCCTTACCCGCAGGTAACCGGCTGGCCCTGACCAAAGGGGCTCCCCTGGAGCTGCTGGAGCGCTGCAGCGGCTGGTTGGGTCCGACCGGGCTGTCAGCGCTGACGGAGCCGCAGCGGCAGGAGGTGGTGCAGGCCAACGATCGCCTGGCTGAGCAGGGCTTCCGTGTTCTGGCCGTGGCGGTGCGCAGCGGCGGCGATGAACTGCTGACCCTCAACCCCGAAGGCCTGGAGAGCGGTCTGACCCTGGTGGGACTGGTGGGGCTTTACGACCCACCACGCCCGGAGGTGCTTGAGGCGATTCGCCAGTGCCGCCAGGCGGGGATCAAGGTGACGATGGTCACGGGGGATTACGGCGTGACGGCGCAGGCGATCGCCCAGCAGATCGGGCTGCTGGAGCCGATGTCCGGACGGGACACCCCTGCGGTGCAACGCGCAGGTGGTGGTGCCGATCCCGTGCGGGTGATCGACGGCGCGACCCTGGCCCAGATCAGTGATCTGCATCTGCGGCGCCTGCTCAAGTACCGCACCCGCCTGGTGTTCGCACGCATGGCGCCGGAGCAGAAGCTGCGCCTGGTGCAGGCTTACCGCGATCTCGGTGAGGTGGTGGCCGTGACCGGCGATGGCGTCAATGACGCCCCGGCCCTGCGGGCCGCGGATGTGGGAGTGGCGATGGGGCGGTGCGGCACGGATGTGGCGCGGG
The DNA here is from genome assembly GCA_009926195.1 of Synechococcaceae bacterium WB4_1_0192. GTDB lineage: Bacteria > Cyanobacteriota > Cyanobacteriia > PCC-6307 > Cyanobiaceae > Vulcanococcus. The sequence goes on from RFPK01000001.1 coordinate 2,931, forward strand.
AGGCCGCCGACATCGTGCTGCTGGATGACAATTTCGCCACGATCGTCGAAGCGGTGCGCTTTGGCCGCGGCGTGATCAGCAACATCCGCAAGTTCCTGACCTACATCCTGGTCGCCAACCTTTCCGAGGCGGCCCCGTTCCTGGCGATGGTCAGCCTGCGGATTCCGGCAGCTCTGACGGTGATGCAGATCCTGGCCGTGGATCTTGGTACAGACATCCTGCCGGCCCTTGGCCTCGGGGCGGAACTGCCCGAAGCCGCCCTGATGCACCAACCGCCTCGGCCACGCCAGGCACCGTTGCTCGATCGAAGCGTGCTGCAGCGCTCCTACCTGTTCCTCGGACTGATGGAGGCGTCCTTCTCGCTGGCGGCGTACCTGCTGGTCTGGCTGCAGGGGGGCGTCAGCCTTGCGGAGCTGCAGGCGCTGGCGCCCCAGCTGCTGCAGCACACCGCGCCGGAGGCGCTGCAGCAGCTGCAGCTGCAGGCTTCAGCGGCGGCCTTCACGACGATCGTCTTCAGCCAGGTCGGGGTACTCCTGGCCTGCCGCAGTGAGTGGCGCTCGGGCTGGAGCCTGCTGGGGCAGGCCAACCCCCTGCTCTGGTGCGGTGCGGTCAGCGAACTGGTGCTGCTGGCTGCCCTGGTGCTCACGCCGATGCTGAGCAGGCTGTTAGCGATGGCCCCCTTCCCGGCCCGCGATCTGACCTGGATGGCACTGGCCCCGGTGTTGATCCTGCTGGCCGATGACGGGCGCAAGCGCTGGCTGCAGCGCCACGGTTGACGCCACCCATAGGCTCAGGGCTGGGAGAGGGGATCGATGCTGCACGCAGCTCCTGAGCGGCAGCCGCTGTTGCGCCGTTGCCTCGGTCCGGTCGCGGTCACGGCCCAGGCGGTCGGCACCGTCGGCCTGACGCTCACCGCCGTGATCAACATCCCACAGGTGGCCAGTGGTGCCGGCCACAGCACGCCCCTCTGCTACGCGCTCGCCTTTGTGGTGATTGTGCTGGTGAGCGAAACCTTCGTGCTGTTTCAGCGGCGATCCGCCGGTGCCGAAGGGATTGCCGGCTATGTGCGCCAGGGGCTGGGGGATCGCGCCGGCCGGCTGGGGGCCTGGCTGCTGCTGATCGGCTATGGCGCCACCCTTGCGGCCTGCCTGGCCTTCCTGGGCTTCTACCTCCACCAGGTCCTGCTCCGGCTCGGGCTGTCCCTGGCACCTGCCCTGTGCGTGCTGATCGGTGGAGCCGGCTGCCTGGAACTGACCCGGCGCGATGTGAGGCTGTCGACAACGGCGATGGTCTTCACCGAGGCGATCTCGGTGACGATCGTGCTCGGGCTCTGCGCCCTCGTCCTGCAGCATGGCGGCCCTGGCGCCGACCTCAGGGCGCTGAATCCGGCCGGAGACAACCTGATCCAGTTGCGGGCGGGCCTGATGGCCGCGGTGCTGAGCTTCATCGGCTTCGAGAGTGCCGCCACGCTCGGGGATGAATCGCTGCACCCTGAGCGGGCGGTGCCGAGGGCCCTGCGGCAAGCGGTGCTGCTGGCGGGCAGCCTGTTTCTGTTCTGGTCGGTGGTGATCAGCGAAGGCCTGACCTGGCTGCCGCTGGCCCAGCGGCAGGGGCTGGACCCACTCAGCCTGCTCGCGGATCGCCTCGGCCAGCCCGGAGCCGGCGATCTGATCAAGCTCGGTGCTCTGCTCTGCCTGCTGGGCACCTGCATCGGGGCGACCACGGCCCTGGCGAGGGTCAGCTTCGCCCTGGCCCGCGATGGGGTTCTGCCGAAGCCGCTGAGCCGGGTGCACCCACGCTTCAGGACCCCGGCCACGGCGCTGTGGAGCCTGGGCCTGCCGACGGTGCTGATGGCAGCCCTGCCGGTGGCGGCCGGGATCGGCACGACCCAGCTGTTCAATCAGTTCGGCTCGTTCTCGGTACTCGGGTTCCTGCTGGTCTATGGCCTGGTGGCTACAGCGAGCCTGGTGGCGCCGCTGCCGGGAGTCGGGCGGTACCGCCGCCTGCTGGTGGGGGGGCTGGCCCTGGCCAGCCTCAGCGGAATGAGCCTGCTGTTTCTGTCGTCCCTGGCCGATGACCCCTTGGTGCCGTTGTGCTTCCTGGCGACCCTGATCCTGGGAACCGCCCTGGTGCTGCGCGCTCAGCCCTCGGTGTGAGAGTCGGGCAGAACCAGATCGGTGATCACCGGCACGGCCACGATCGGCTGATGGTGCTCCACCTGCGACTGGGTGCTCGGGGCGAATGCGGCCGGCTGGGCACCAGCACGGCGACGGCTGACGGGCTGGCTGGGGGAGGGTTCGACGGCGCGGGCAGCACGACGACCTGCACCAGCGGCGGCGGCACGACTGGTGACCAGGGGACGCTGAATCGGCTGATCACGCAGTTCACTGCGGATCTGATTGAGCAGCTTGAAGTGGTTGGTGGTGGTGTATTTGCGCAGCAGTGCCGGATCCCAGGCCATCGAGGCGCGTGAATAGTCTCCTCAGCCTATGGCGGACCCAGCACCCGCAGGACCGTGATAAGTTGTTACGCAGTCAACTGGTAGTCGATCCGGTTACGGGTTGGACGCTCCCCAGTTGCAAGCACCCCGCAATCACCTGATCATGTCGAGGCTCGTCGGTCTTCAGGCTCCTGACTTCACCGCCACCGCCGTGGTGGATCAGGAATTCAAGGACGTGACCCTCTCCAGCTACCGCGGCAAGTACGTGGTGCTGTTCTTCTACCCCCTCGACTTCACCTTCGTCTGCCCGACGGAGATCACCGCCTTCTCCGACCGTTACAGCGAGTTCTCCAGCCGCAACTGCGAAGTGCTGGGCGTTTCGGTGGACAGCCAGTTCTCCCACCTCGCCTGGGTGCAGACCGACCGCAAGAACGGTGGCCTCGGCGACATCGCCTACCCCCTGGTGGCCGACCTCAAGAAGGACATCGCCCGCGCCTACGAGGTGCTCGACGAGGAAGCCGGCATCGCCCTGCGCGGCCTGTTCATCATCGATCCCGATGGTGTGATCATGCAGAGCACGATCAACAACCTGCCGGTTGGCCGTAGCGTCGACGAAACCCTGCGCCTGCTGCAGGCCTTCCAGCACATCCGCAACAACCCCGACGAGGTCTGCCCCGCCAACTGGACCCCCGGCGAGAAGACCATGAATCCCGACCCCGTCAAGAGCAAGGAGTTCTTCGCCGCCGTCAACTGAAGCTGACGCCAAGGAGCTGAACACCGGCTCCTCACCAGCAGCGGGCCCCCAGGGGCCCGTTTTTCATGGCCATGTGCGATGGCTGTGAATCTGTCCTGGCTCCCAGGAACACCGGAACCGTCAGAGCAGCTCCAGCCGGCCGGTGCCGCCATCGATCCGGGCGCGACGTCCTTGCGGCAAAGCCAGGTTGGGGACGCCATGGCCCACCGGCAGGGAGCTGATCATCGGCACGTTCAAGGGGGCAAGCCGCTCCAGCAGGATTTCCTCCATCGTGAAATCGCCTGGCAGCACATCATCGCGAGGCCAGCTGAACCGCCCCAGCGCGATGCCGGCGACGGCGCGCAGCAGACCGCTCGTGCGCCACTGCGTGAGCTGACGATCGATCCGATACGGGGCTTCGCCGGTGTCCTCGAGCACCAGCACAGCGCCGCGCAGATCTGGCAACCAGGGGGTGCCGATCAGGCTGGTGGCGATCGTGAGGTTGGTCACCACCAACGGACCGATGGCGATCCCCCCCTGAACCGCTCGTCCCTGCAGAGGGGCAACGGCCTGGCCCTCCAGCAGGGCCACCAGGCGCTGCCATTGGCTGGCATCGCCACCGAACCAGCCATGGATGCCACCGCTGCCGCCGGCCGCCAGCTGGGCCAGCAACAGGGCTGAGCAATCAGAAAAGCCCACACACCAGCGCGGTGCCGAAGGGATGGACCAGCCCTGCTCCAACACCCGGGCGGAACCCCAACCGGCACCGACACAGAACAGGGCATCGAGATCGGCATCGAGCCAGGCGCGGCGCAGGGAACTGCTGCGGGCCGCATCGTTGGCCGAGAACCAGCGCCAGCGCTGGCGGAGATCATCCGGCGCAATCAGCTGCCACCCCTGCTCGGCGCAGCGCTGGCGCAGGCGGCTGAGGAGGCCATCGGCCGGATCGAGCCAGGTGCCGGGGGCAACGGCACCGATGCGGCTGCCGCTCTGCAACGGCCTGGGCCAGGCACCAGGAGCGACCGCACTCAGGACAGGGCTCACGCTGGCGGTGCTGCTGCGGCCAGGCCTGATGCCGCTGGCCAGCGCGAGGCCCAGGCCAGCCGCCGAGCCGAGCAGCTGACGGCGGCGCATGGCGGTTCAGCCCAGCAGGCTGGCCAGCAGACGCTGACCATCGATGCCACCGGTGGCCGCGTCGCAGGCCCGCTCTGGGTGAGGCATCAGACCGAGCACATTGCCGGCGGCATTGCTGAGACCAGCCACATCACCGACCGATCCGTTCGGATTGCGGCGATAGCGCAGCACCACCTGGCCGTTGTCGTCGAGCTGGCGCAACTGCTCAGCCTGGGCCTGGTAGCGGCCCTCGCCGTGGGCGATCGGGAACGTCACCACTTCACCGGCGCCATAACCCTGCAACCAGCTGCAGCGACCGGGCTGGACCACCAGGTCGGTGGGCTCGCAGAGAAAATGAAGGTTGTGGTTGCGGGTCAGGGCGCCGGGCAGGAGGCCCAGCTCGGTAAGCACCTGGAAGCCGTTGCAGATGCCGAGGACGCGGCCGCCCCGCTCGGCAAAGGCGACCACCTCCTGCAGCACCGGCGCGAAGCGGGCAATGGCACCGCAACGCAGGTAATCGCCGTAGCTGAAGCCACCGGGAATCACCACGGCCTCCAGACCGCTGAGATCACGCTCTTCATGCCACAGAAAGCGTGTGGGAATGCCAAGGCATCCCTCGGCCGCCCAGCGCACATCCCGGTCACAGTTGGAACCGGGGAAGACCACCACACCAAGGGTCATCGTTCAGGCCTCCGCGGCGGCGCCGTCGCGAAGCTCCAGAGTCCAGTTCTCGATCACCGGATTGGCCAGCAGGCGGTCGCTGAGGAGTTCGAGCTGTTGACGGGCCGTGGCGGCATCAGGGGCCTCCAGCTCCACGTCAACGGCCTTGCCGATTCGAAGACGACTGACACCGTCAACCCCGAGGCGGGCAGCGGCGGCGCGGGTCGCCTCACCGGCAGGGTCGAGCACCGAAGGCCTCAGAGAGACCAGCACGCGGGCGGAGAAGAGGGGCACCTGAGCTCCACGAGGATTGTTAAATCTTGGCAGGCCGGCTTCCGCTGCCCGATGGCGCTGGTCACGGTGGGAATGGTCGCCCTCGCGCCGCCGTGCCCCCTGCACTGTCAGCACCGCCGATCCAGGCGCCCGCAGGACCCCAGCGGATCCAGCTGGACTGCCGACTGGCCGATGGCGCCTGGCAGCCCTGCACGATGACGGTGGAGCGCATCGGTGAGCACTGGTGGCTGCAGGTGGGTAAGGAACGGCTGGAATTCCGCAGCGACGGCCGAGGAGCGGTGAGCCTGCGCGGGCGCAGCGGCATTGCCCGATCCGTGCAACCGGTGTGGGCTGCGGATCAGGCGCTGTGCTGGGACGGGGTCTGCGCCAGAGGGGAGCTGCCGCTGGACTGAGGAAGCGCCTGACCTCAGGACGAGGGCTGAAGCACAGCCTCGGCAAGGGCATCCTGCAGGGCCTCGCCATCCACCTGCAGACCCAGCGCCACCAGTTCCAGGCCGGGACGATCGCGCCGCTGCGTGGAGGGAGCAGCCGCATCGAACCAACACTCCAGACGGGGCCCGACCGCCTGGATCTGCAGCGGGTGGGCCTTACCGGACAGCCAGGCACGACCCTTGAGCCTGAGCAGCCCCTGCGCAGAAATCTGCGCCCGCAGCCGCTGCTCAAGTCGGGCACGATCCACTGCTCCCTCCAGCTGAATCACGGCCGAGCGCATCGCCACATGGCTGTGGTCGTGATGGTGGTGGCCGTCCTCGTCGTGGTCGTGGTCGTGGTCGTCGTGCTGAACGGGAGCGTGAGCAGCGTGGTGATCGGGATGATGGTGAGGAGCGGGGTCAGACCTGGACTCAACCGGGGCCTCCGGCCGCTCCAGGCCCAGCAGCACTGCAGCCGGCACCGCGCCACGCACCATCGGCAGCACGCTGACGCCCGGCCGGACCTGCTCCTGCAGCTGGGCCGTCAGTGCGGCGATCTGATCGGCACTGAGGCAATCGGCACGGCTGAGCAACACCAGATCAGCCGCCACCAGCTGATCGCGAAACAGATCATCGATGTCGCTCAGGTGATCGAGGCTGGGATCGGCCTGGCGCTGCGCTTCAAGGGCGCTGGGATCGCCGACGACGCTGCCGGCAGCGAGAGCTTCACCATCGACCACCGTCACCACACCGCTGACACGGGTCTGCGTACGGATCTCCGGCCAGCCGAAGGCCTGCACGAGGGGCAGGGGCAGGGCCAGGCCACTGGTCTCGACGACGATGCCGTCGAGCTGATCAGCCCGCTGGAGGAGGGTCTGCATCGTGGGCAGGAATTCATCCTGCACCGTGCAACAGAGACAACCGTTCGCCAGTTCAACGACCCGATCGTCGAGCTCCTCTTCAGGGCAGAAGCCGCAGCTGCGGATCAGATCGCCATCGATGCCGACCTCACCGAACTCATTCACGAGCACCGCCAGGCGGAGGCCGCTCTGGAGCAGCAGGCGCCGCAGCAGGGTCGACTTGCCAGCGCCAAGGAAGCCGGTCACCACGGTGACCGGCAGGCGCCGCAGAGCTGTGGACACCATCTCAGGGCACCAGGCTGGTCCAGGCGAAGGCGCCGCCGATCCCGATCAGCAGGCCAGCGCAGAGGCGGAGGCGGGCGGGGGTGCAGCGCTCAGCCCAGCGGCGCACCAGCCAAAGCGACACCAGCAGCAGGGCGCCCTGGCTGACCAGCAGACCTAGGAGGTAGAAGGCCACGGGGGTCGCTTCCCAACCGAGCACCGAGGCGCTCAGCACATAGCCGTGCAGGGCGAAAGCCGGCAGCAACAGCCAGCGCGGCAGGCGTTCGACCAGCACCAGGCCCACCACCACCAGGGACAGGGCGACAAGGGCCTCAGCAGCGGGAAGGCCGGGAAGGGCCAGGCCCAGGCCACTGGCGGTCAGACCCGTGGCCAGCAGAGCCAGCAGCCAGCGACCGGACTGACGCAGACCGACGAGGCCCAGAGCCAGCAGAAACACCAGGTGGTCCGGGCCGAGCAGGGGGTGGCCGATGCCACTGAGCAGACCGGCCAGTGGGGTGGGAGCGCTCTGGTGAAACAGCGCCATCAGGTGATGGGCTGATGCAGGGGCGGCAAGCAGCGCCAGAGCCAGAGGGAGGAGCAGGGGCAGAAAGCCGGACCTGGCTGCAGCGCTCGGGCGAGCAGCCAGGGGAGCCGAGAGGAGTTGAAGCATCCGGAAGCTGGTCCGCGCCAGGGATGAGAGGTACAGGCCGGCGGGCGTTCTGACTGGGAACGGCACCGGGGCGGTGGCGCTCCTTCACAGCTGCGGGACAGTGCCGGACTTGCACCGGACTTTCCCCCTTGCGTCCCCGGGCTGATCACCCGAGGAACCGGAAGTGCAATCTAGGCACAGGGTCAGCGGCAGGCCAGGCTCTCGCGGGTCTCGACGCCGGTACGGGGGTTGGTGCCGCTGGCGCGTGCGCACAGGGCCTTCTGCTGCGGGAGGTCCAGCACGGCGTCGGTGAAATCGGCGCCCTCGATCTGAGCGTCAGCGAATTTGCTGTTCATGAGCATCGCGTTGCGCAGCACCGCACCGGTGAGATCGGCACCGTCAAAGCGGGTGGCGAAGGCCACCGCATCCTCGAGATCGGCACCGCTGAGGTCAGCCTTCTGGAGATTGGCCGTGTTGAACACGGCACCGCGCAGGTCGGTGTCACGGAGGTTGAATCCGGCCATCTCGGCCTTGAGGAACTCCTGCTGCTGCAGGTTGCGGCCGTGCATGTCCGGCTGCAGGTCCTTGAGGCTGCGCTGGCCGCGCAATTCCGGTGCGGTGATCGCCTGGGCGGGGGCAACGGCCAGCAGCAGACCGAAGCCCTGCACCAGCAACGGCAGCACAAGGGCTGCGGCGAAGCCGGCGCGGAACACGGGCCGCAGCAGCCTCGCCAGGATCCGCCGGGGCATGAACCCCGCCGCAACTGGATCAGCACCGTCCCGGCTGCGCTCCTCTGCCGACCGGCCCTGGTTCAGCCGCCTTCCGTTCTGCACCGCACCACTAGCTTGGGGCGCTCAAGTTATGGCAGCAAGCCGCCCCGGCGCGACCCATGAGCAAAGCCCTGCGCGTGGTGGTTCCCCCTCACCCCCTGATCGGCCACTGGCTGACCCTGCTGCGCGATCAGCAGACGCCGCCCGCCCTGTTCGCCTCCGCGATGGCGGAACTGGGTCGCTGGCTCACCTATGAGGCAATCCGCGACTGGATTCCCTACCAGCGGGTGATGGTGAACACACCTCTGGCCAGCACCGAAGGCACGGTTGTGGATGGCACGGTGCCGCTGCTGGCGGTGCCGCTGCTGCGGGCCGGCCTTGGCCTGTGGGAGGGGGCGCGCCCGGTGCTTCCCAACGCCGCCGTGGCGCACATGGGCTTCATGGCCGCTGGAGACAGCAGCGAGCCGGCCTGTTATCTCGATGCGCTGCCCCAGACGATCCCGGCCAACGCCGGGGTGCTGGTGTTCGCGCCGCTGGTGGCCAGCGGCGCGACATTGCTGCAGGTGCTGGAACGGCTGGAGGCCCGCGGCGTGGCTGGCGTGCGCGTGCGGGTGATCACCACCCTGGCCGCCAGCCCCGGGCTGAAGCGTCTGGGTGAGCGGTACGGCGATCTGACGATCTACACCGCCTGCATCGACGCCGAGCTCGACCAGGACAACCGGATCCTGCCGGGTCTTGGCGATGCCGGCGAGCGCCTCTATGGGCTTGAGCTGAGCGGCGCGATGGCGGCGAACTGAGGAGATCCGTAGGCTGAAGCTCAGTTCAACGGCAACGCAGCGGCCATGGCCAACCGAGACGGCGGATCAGGCTCCCTCGGCACCCTGCTGGCCGGAGCCGTTCTCGGCGCGGCGGGCCTGGCCTGGTGGATGCTCTCGGAAAGCGAGCGCCGCCGCCAGCGCAAGCTCGAACTGACGCGCTATTCCAGCGGAGATGCGGATGCCGGCGAAGCCCTGGAGGCCGGCGACGACGGGCACCCCAGACGCGAGCAGGACCTCCAGGACAAGGTCCACCAGCTCAACCAGGCGATCGAGGACGTGCGCCGCCAGCTGGAGGGCCTCAGCACCCAGGGGCAGAACTGATCGGCCTGACCGAACCGGCCTTGCCGGTCGGTAGGTTGCCTGTCAGCCACCCGCCCGCGTCATGCTTCGCTCCGCCGCGATCACCCAGGGGATCCAGCGCTCCCCCAACCGCGCCATGCTGCGCGCCGTGGGCTTCGGCGATGGCGATTTCAACAAGCCGATCATCGGCATCGCCAATGGCTACAGCACGATCACGCCGTGCAACGTCGGTCTGAACGATCTGGCCCGGCGCGCTGAAGAGGCCGCCCGCGCTGCCGGCGCGATGCCGCAGATGTTCGGCACGATCACCGTGAGCGACGGGATCTCGATGGGCACCGAGGGGATGAAGTACTCCCTGGTGAGCCGCGAGGTGATCGCCGACGCCATCGAGACCGCCTGCAATGGTGAATCGATGGACGGCGTGCTGGCCGTCGGCGGCTGCGACAAGAACATGCCCGGCGCCATGCTGGCGATGGCCCGCATGAACATTCCCGCCATCTTTGTGTATGGCGGCACGATCAAACCCGGAAAGCTCGGCGGGTGCGACCTCACCGTGGTCAGCGCCTTCGAGGCCGTGGGTCAGTACACCGCCGGCTCGATTGATGAGGAACGGCTGACGGCCGTCGAGAAGAACGCCTGCCCCGGCGCCGGCAGCTGCGGCGGCATGTTCACCGCCAACACGATGAGTTCAGCCATCGAGGCCATGGGCCTGAGCCTGCCCGGCAGCTCCACCATGGCTGCGGAGGACGCGGAGAAGGCGGATTCGGCCGCGCGCAGCGCCGAGGTGTTGGTGCAGGCGATCGCGGCCGACATCCGTCCGCTCGATCTGCTCACCCGCGAGGCGTTTGAGAACGCGATCAGCGTGATCATGGCGGTGGGCGGCTCCACCAATGCCGTGCTGCACCTGCTGGCGATCGCCCGCACGGCCGGTGTGCCGCTGAGCATCGACGACTTCGAAACGATCCGGCAACGCGTGCCGGTGATCTGCGATCTCAAGCCGAGCGGCCGCTACGTGACCACCGACCTGCACGCGGCCGGTGGCATTCCCCAGGTGATGAAGCTGCTGCTCGATGCGGGTCTGCTGCATGGCGACTGCCGCACGATCGAGGGCAGGACGCTGCGCGAGGTGCTGGCCGATGTGCCCGCTGAACCGGCTGCCGATCAGGACGTGATCCGTCCGCTCAGCAATCCGCTCTACGCCAAGGGGCACCTGGCGGTTCTCAAGGGCAACCTGGCCGAGGAGGGCAGCGTGGCCAAGATCTCCGGTGTGAAGACACCGGTGCTCACAGGCCCGGCACGGGTGTTCGAGTGCGAGGAGGAATGCCTGGCAGCCATCCTGGCCGGCCGGATCGTGGCCGGTGATGTGGTGGTGGTGCGCAATGAAGGTCCCGTCGGCGGTCCCGGCATGCGCGAGATGCTCAGCCCGACTGCCGCGATCATCGGCCAGGGCCTCGGCGACAAGGTGGCCCTGATCACCGATGGCCGCTTCTCCGGCGGCACCTACGGTCTGGTGGTGGGTCACGTGGCACCGGAAGCGGCGGTGGGCGGCACGATCGGCCTGGTCCATGAAGGCGACAGCATCACGGTGGACGCGCACCAGCTGCTGATTCAGCTGAACGTGGATGAGAGCGAACTGGCCAGGCGCCGTGCTGCCTGGGTCAAACCAGAGCCCCGCTATCGCACCGGTGTGCTGGGCAAGTACGCGCGTCTGGTGAGCAGCAGCAGCAAGGGCGCTGTCACCGATCAGCCGGATCTCTGAGCCGTCAGGCAGGTTGAGGCCGGCGGCGCTGTCATGGGCTGGCCAGCAACGCCCTCACCCGCCGGCAGAAGGCCTCCAGAGGGATGCCATCAGCGGGACGCTCACAGCGTTCCCCGCTCGCCGACTGCATCCACACGGGGTGATTGCCATGCCAGAGCATCGGCGCCTCTGAATCGGCGATCAGGCTGAGCGTCAGGTTCAGCGCGTCGCCACTGCGGTAGATCTCCAGCTCCAGATCCCGCTCGGGATGGCGCTGGCCATCGGCATCCCGAGCCTCGATCATCAGGCAGCACTCGCTGATCGCAGACCTGGGATCCGGGGCCGGTCCATTGAATCGCAGCCCATGACGCCAGGGACGCAGGCAATGGTCAGCCGCCCGGGCGAGATCGCCAAGAAACGACGACCAGACGTCGCCGGCATCGGCGCCATCAGCATCGTCAAGAAAGGCGGAGTCGTTCAAGGCACGGCCTCGATCGAGCGCACCAGCAGGCTCAGCTCGCCGGGGCGGAAGCCGGGGTTACGACCACCGATGTCGCCGAACTTGGAGTGGAGGATCTGCAGCCGCGTCACAGCGGCGGCGTCAAAACGCAGGGGCAAGCCCACCGGCGTCGCCCGCACGCTGGCGGTCAGACGATTGAAGGGGATCGTCACCACCGAGGTGCCGCCGCTCTGGGTCGAGAACTCCGCCACCCAGCGCAGACCTCCGGGAATCAACTCCGTCAGTCCTGCAACGCCATCGCGGCAGGCGATCGCCAGCTTGTAGCGACGACCATCACCATCAAGAACAAGACGCAGGGCGCCATAGGCGGAAAGATCGAGGGGTGGCGCATACAGAGGGGAGCGGCAACTCACGAAGCCGCCACCTTCCGGTTCCACATAAGCCTCCAGTGCCAGGCCATCGCTGGTGGAACGACAATCGCCCTGGCTACGGCCACCCATGATCGTGTCATTGAGGGGCTGCCAACCGGCGAAGCCATCCGCCGACACGATCAGCAGCGGAGCTGGAGGCATGGCTGGAGGGAGCGGAACCATCGGCCGCGAGCGCAGGCGAAGAACGGACCTCAGCCTGGCGCAGCCAGGCCCTCGGCCGCGGCGGCATCGGCCAGCAACAGCACAGGGCGGTGCGGGCGCACCAGCCGGGCCGGTGTGCGCTCAACGGGCTCGCCCGGATCGAGCAGACGCTGCAGGGCCTGGCGTTTCGCCGACCCGCTGACCAGCATGATCACCTGCCGGGCAGCACTGAGCACGGGAGCCGTGAGCGTGATCCGCTCCAGCCCCTTACCCGCACCCACCGTGACCGCTCGATCGCGGATCGTGGTGGCGGCACTGCCGGGAAACAGCGAGGCGGTGTGGCCATCCTCACCAAGACCGAGCAACATCAGATCGAACACCGGCGGATCCCCCGGGCAGAGCTGACGCACATGGCGCTCAAACGCCTCGGCTGAGGCCTCGGGAGTGGCGAGTTCGGTCGGGACAGGATGAAAGCGGGCGCCTGATCCGGGACCGTCGGGGGCCAGGAGGGTCTTGGCGAGCATGCCGGCGTTGCTGGCAGGATCACTGGCCGGCACCCAGCGCTCATCACCCAGCACCACATCGACCCTGTTCCACGGCAGGTGTTCACGGTTGAGGAGGCGATAGGCGGCTGCCGGGGTGCCTCCACCGGAAAGGGCGATCTGAGCGCGATCCCGTTCATCGAGGGCCAGATCAATCAACGAGGCGATGCGCTCCGCGCAGCGGCGGGCGAGCAGCTCGGCATCGGCGAGGACATCGAGCTGGTAGGTGGGAGACGTCATCGATGGTCTCCACTCACATCCACTCGGTGTGGAAGCTGCCGGGCTGATCCAGGCGTTCATAGGTATGGGCCCCGAAGCAGTCGCGCATGGCCTGCACCAGGTTCTGAGGCAAGCGCGGACTGCGATAGCTGTCGATGTAGTCGAGTGAGCTGCTCAGGCAGGGAACCGGGATGCCGGACTGAGCGGCAGCAGCCACCACCCGCCGCAGACCAGGCAGTCGGCGGTTGACCTGCTCGGCGAACCAGGGATCAACCAACAGATTGGCGAGGGAAGGATTGGCGATGTAAGCGTTCTGGATGCGTTGCAGCAGGCGAGCGCGGATGATGCAACCACCCTTCCAGATCTGGCCGATCGCCGCCATGTCGAGGTTGTAGCCGTGCAGCGACGACGCCTCCTGCAACAGCGCCATGCCCTGGGCGTAGCTCGCCATGCAGGCCAGCACGCAGGCATCCATCAGCGGGGCCATGGCATCGGCAGGGCTGCCAAGATCGAGGGACACCGGCCCCGGTGCATTCAGGAGGGGCTCTGCGGCGATGCGCTGGGATCGCATCGAACTGAGGACACGGGCGTTGAGGGCTGCATAGATCGTGGGCACGGGAATGCCCATCTCCAGGGCGCTCTGGACGGTCCAGAGGCCGGTGCCCTTCTGGCCGGCGGCATCAACGATCTGTTCGACCAGATCGCCGCCGGTGGCCGGATCCTTCGTGCGCAGACAGATCTCGGTGATCTCCACCAGGAACGACGACAGCTCCTCAGTGGCATTCCACTGGCCGAGAACAGCGGCCATGGCGTCGCCGTTGAGGCCGGCGCCGCGTTTCATCAGGTCGTAGGCCTCGGCAAGGATCTGCTCAATGCCGTACTCGATACCGTTGTGGACGGTCTTGACGAAGTGGCCTGCCCCCCCGGGGCCGATGTAGGTGACACAGGGACCATCGTCGACCTGGGCGGCCATCTTGCGCACCAGGCTCTCGATCGCGTCGTAGGCGGCACGGGTGCCACCGGGCATCATGCTGGGCCCTTCCAGGGCGCCTTTGGCGCCACCGGAAACCCCCATACCGATGTAGCCAAAGCTCTTGCTCTCGAGCTCGGCGACCCGGCGTTCGGTATCCGTATAGAGGGAATTGCCGCCGTCGATCAGCAGATCACCCTCCTCGAGCAGCGGTGCGATCTGCTCGATCATGGCGTCGATTGGATCGCCGGCCTTGATCATCATCAGGATCCGACGGGGTCGCTCGAGCTTGGCGACGAAGTCGGCGAGGCTCGTGGCGCCGATGATGCGCTTGCCGGCACCGCGACCAGCCAGAAACTCCTCGGTCCTGGCGTAGGTGCGGTTGTAGACGACGCTGGAAAAACCGTTGCGCTCAGCGTTGAGGACAAGGTTCTCGCCCATCACGCCGAGGCCGATCAGGCCGAAGTGAGCCTTCTGCGTGGCTGCAGTCATGCCACCAATGCCATGCGGTCGGACTCAGTGTGGCCACGGTCGGAGGGCCCTGCAGCCCGGCGTGCGGATCTGTGAACCGATTGAAGGATCGCCCCCACGGCCAGTGCATCCGGGCAGTCCCTCCAGGGACTGCCCGGTGCGCCCAGCGGGGATCAGATCACCGTGCCATCAGCGATGGTGGCGTTCTTGACGACGACGACGATGCCGTTGCGGATGTAGAAACCGAGCTCTGGGCGATCGGCCTCCTCGACGCGGTCCTTGTTGACGATGGTGACGTCACGACCGATGCGGACATTCTTGTCGAGGATGGCTCGCTTGACGGTTGTGCCGCGACCCACACCCACGGGTGTACCTCCCCGCTCACGCAGGACGGCCCGCTCCTCGCTGGACTCGAAGAAGTCGTTGCCCATCACGAGAGTGTCCTGCAGCACCACCTCGTCCTCAACACGAGAACGGACACCGAGCACGCAGTGGTGAATGCTGCAGGCCTTGAGCATCGAGCCCTCACCGATGATCGATTGCGTCACCTGAGCATCCAGCAGCTTGCTGGGGGGCAGATAACGGGGACGGGTGTAGATCGGGAATTTCTCATCGTAAAATGAGAAGGCTGGATTGGGCTGATCCGTGAGGGCCATGTTGGCCTCATAGAACGCGCCGATGGTACCGATATCCTCCCAGTAATCATCAAAGAGATAACTCTGAAGATTATCGCCACGGCGCAGGGATTCGGGAATGATCTCCTTGCCGAAATCGGTGGCTGTGGGGTTCTTGGCCAGGAGGTCGAACAGAGTGTCGCGACTGAAGACGTAGATCCCCATCGAAGCCAGGTAGGGACGCTTCAGAGCCTCGTCGGCCGAGAGGCCCATGCGGGAGGTATCCACCCACATCGCCTTGAGCTCCTCACCTTTGGGCTTCTCCCGGAACTCGCGAATGCGGCCATGCTCGTTGGTATGCATCAAGCCGAAGCCCTCGGCCT
Source organism: Synechococcaceae bacterium WB4_1_0192 (assembly GCA_009926195.1). Classification (GTDB taxonomy): domain Bacteria; phylum Cyanobacteriota; class Cyanobacteriia; order PCC-6307; family Cyanobiaceae; genus Vulcanococcus. The sequence continues at coordinate 18,208 of RFPK01000001.1, forward strand.
GCGCTGCGTCGACCGGCAGGGCGCCGATGCTGACGTCCGCGCCGCTCTGAATGTGGTGGTCCACAAACAGGCTGTAGTCCATCCGGTAAAGCTGGTCGCCGGAAAGGATGAGGTAGTGGTCGACATCCCACTCCTGGAACAGCCACTGATACTTGCGCACTGCATCAGCAGTGCCCTCGAACCAACTGGGGCTCTCCGGGGTCTGCTGAGCTGCGAGCACCTCGACGAAACCCTGACCGAAGCCGCTTGAGAGGTTGTAGCTCTGGGTGAGGTGGCGGTTCAGGGATGCACTGTTGAACTGCGTCAACACGTACATCTTATTGATACCGGAATTGATGCAATTGCTGATCGGAATATCGATCAGACGATACTTACCCGCCAGCGGTACAGCCGGCTTGGCTCGCATCTTGGTGAGGGGGTAGAGACGGGTACCCGCACCCCCGCCGAGAATGATTGCCAGAACGCGCTTCAAGCCACTCTCCCTGATGCGGGGCAACGCTAAGCGATCAGGAGCCAGGAAAGCCAGTGTTGGCGCCGAACTCGTGGAAAAGTGCTGGGTCCCGTGGGATCAGCCCTGGTCCTCGTGCAATTCGAACAGGTCCTGCACCACCTTCATGGCGATGTGGCGCTGCTGACGCGGCTGGGGGGAGCGCAGATTGGTGACCGGCGTGTGCAGGATCTTGTTGATGATCCCTTTGCTCAAGGCCTCCACCACCTTCCGCTCCCGAGCTGAGAGATCGGGGCCCATGCGACTGAGGGCCTTCTGCAACTCCTGCTCGCGGATGTCCTCCAGCTGGGTGCGGAGACGATTCACCACCGGCACGGCCTCCAGGCCATCCCACCAGTCGAGGAACTGGCGACCGTCCTCCTCGAGCAGACCTTCAGCCTCGGCAGCGATCTCGCGACGCGCTTCCTGGTTGCGGGTCACGACCTCCTGGAGATCGTCGACGTCATAGGAGCCGACACCCTCAACAGAGGCGACATCGGCAGAGATGTTGCGCGGAACGCCGATATCCACGAGCATCAGCGACGAGCGTCGATTGAGCGGCGCCAGACGCTCGGCGGTGATGATCGGCTCTTCAGCGGCCGTGCTGGTGAACACCAGCGAGCAGGTGCTGAGGCAATGGTCGAGGTCGGTGAGCGGACGGCACTGCACCGGCAGACCCGGAAAATCGGCAGCCATCAGTTCTGCGCGCTGAACCGTGCGGTTGAGCAACACCACACCACGGGCACCCTTGGCCTGGAGGTGCTGCAGGAGCAGGCGGGACATGCGGCCTGCTCCGACGACGGCGATCTGCTCCTGCTCGAGCGGAACCAGATCATCGACACCGCGAGCCTGGCCGACCTTCAGCTGAGCCAGTTCAACGGCTGCGGAACTGATCGAGACGGCACCGGTGCCGAGGTTGGTCTCGCTACGGACACGCTTACCGGTGCTGACGGCCTGGTTGAGCAGGCGGTTGAGAATCGGCCCGATCGAGCGGTGCTCCTGACCGAGGCGATACATCTTCTTGACCTGGGAGAGGATCTGGCCCTCGCCCAGCACCAGAGAATCGAGGCCGGCCGCCACCCGCATCAGGTGGGCCACCGCCTCTTCGTGGTGGTAGGTGAACAGATGGGGGGTGAGATCGCCGAGCTCCAGCCCGGAATGCTCACTGAGGAAACTGCCGACGGCATTCACCCCCTGCTCGGGGTGCCGCAGCAACGTATAGATCTCCAGACGGTTGCAGGTGCTGAGGATGGAGGCCTCGAGAACCTGCTCATCGGCACGCAGCCGCTGGAGGGAGTCCTCCATGCTCTGCTCGGCGATGCTGAGACGCTCCCGGATCTCCACCGGGGCCGTGCGATGGCTCAGACCGACGACGGCGATGTGCATGCAGATGGATCCTGACGTGCGCTTGAAACGGAAGGGAGAAAAGGAACGGCCAGCCCGTCGCCCAGGGGCGGGAGCTGGCCGGAGTCAAGCTCGGATCAGCGCAGAGCGATGCTCTGGGCGCCGTCCTTGATGTGCACGGTGGTGGTGAAGCGGGCCGTGTTGTCGAGGGTGCTGATCACCAGGGAGCTGGTGCGGGTGCAGTCCTTCTCGAACTTGACGCCATCGAACAGCAGACCATCGGTGATGCCGGTGGCAGCGAACACCACGTTCTCGCCGCAGGCCAGCTCTTCAGCTTCGTAGACGCGGTCGGGATCGGTGATGCCCATCTCGGCCAGGCGGGCCAGGTTGCCCTCCTTGGTGAGGCCTTCCCACTCGGAGGTCTGGGCAACGGCCGGGTCGTACACCAGCTGACCCTGGAAGTGGGCGCCCAGGGCGCGCAGGGCAGCAGCGGAGATCACACCTTCGGGAGCCGCACCGATGCCCATCAGGCAGTGGGTGCCGGTGCCGGCGAAACCGCAGGCGATGGCGGCCTGCACGTCACCATCGGAAATGGGCTGCACCCGGGCACCGGTGGCGCGGATCTCCTTGATCAGGTCCTTGTGGCGGGCGCGGTCCATGACCACGATCACCAGCTCATCGGCGGGCAGGCCGAGGCACTCGCTGAGGATCTTGATGTTCTCGGTGGCCGACTTGCGGATGTCCACCTTGCCCTTGGCGGCCGGGGGAGCAGCCAGCTTCTTCATGTAGAAGTCGGGCGCGTTGAAGAGGCCACCGCGGTCGGAGGCGGCGAGAACGGCCATCGAGCCACGCTGGCTGTTGGCGCAGAGGTTGGTGCCCTCGCAGGGATCCACGGCGAAGTCGACACCCGGACCGGTGCCGCTGCCCACTTCCTCACCGATGTAGAGCATCGGCGCTTCGTCGCGCTCACCCTCGCCGATCACGATGCGACCCTGCATCTGGATCTTGTACATGCGCTCGCGCATGGCCTCCACCGCGGCGGCATCCGCCTCGTTCTTGAGGCCCATTCCGGTGAGCTTGGCGGAGGCGATGCCGGCCTGTTCAACGACCTCGAGAATTTCCTGAATCAGGGTGCGATCCACAGCTGTCCGGCGTAGGGGTGGGATTGTCGAGAGTGGGACTGCGCCAGCTGATTTTGCAGCGGCCGCAGGACCTCTCAGGGATTGAGCGCCGCTCACTGTATCAGCGCTCGCCAGGGGCCCGATCGGCCCCAGACGGGCCGATTCCTACAATCCCCGTCTGTTCCGCCCAGCTGGCACCCCATGAGCACCAAGCCCCTGGTGATCTCCCCCTCGATCCTCTCAGCCGACTTCTCCCGGCTGGGCGAGGACGTGCGCGCCGTTGACGAGGCGGGTGCCGACTGGATCCACGTCGATGTGATGGACGGCCGCTTCGTGCCCAACATCACGATCGGCCCCCTGATCGTGGAGGCGCTGCGTCCGGTGACCGCCAAACCCCTGGACGTGCACCTGATGATCGTCGAGCCCGAGAAGTACGTGGCGGACTTCGCCAAGGCCGGCGCCGACATCATCTCGGTCCAGGTTGAGGCCTGCACCCACCTGCACCGCAACCTGGGCCAGATCAAGGATCTCGGCAAGATGGCGGGTGCCGTGCTGAACCCCGGGACCCCGATCGACACGCTCGAGTACTGCCTTGAGCTCTGCGACCTGGTCCTGATCATGAGCGTGAACCCTGGCTTCGGTGGCCAGAGCTTCATCGAGAACCAGGTGGAGAAGATCCGCGACCTGCGCCGCATGTGCGATGAGAAGGGCCTGGATCCCTGGATCGAGGTGGACGGCGGCATCAAGGCTGAAAACGCCTGGAAGGTGATCGAGGCAGGCGCCAACGCGATCGTGAGTGGCTCGGGTGTCTTCAACCAGCCCAGCTATGCCGATGCCATCACCGGGATCCGCAACAGCCGTCGTCCGATGGCCATCGCCGCCTGAGATTGGTGAAGGGCGCCCGATAGAGGCGCCCGCCAATCAGGCAGAAGTTCTGAGCCCTCGCGGGAGCGAGGGCTTTTTGCTGGCACCACCAGCCGTCAGATCGCTGATTCCATGGTGAGGTTGCTGGCTGGTGAAGGGTGCTTCGCGAGCAGCCGCGATCAGGCGCTGAAGAACCAGCCGTAGCTGTGCAGACCGATGCCGAGCAGGTTGACGCCGATGTAGCAGACGCAGATCACGACCAGACCAGCCACGGCCACCAGAGCCGGACGACGACCCTGCCAGCCACGGCTGAGGCGGGTGTGGAGGTAGGCGGCGTAGACAAGCCAGCAGATCAGGGCCCAGGTTTCCTTGGGATCCCAGCTCCACCAGCTGCCCCAGGCTTCGTTGGCCCAGACGGCGCCACTGACGATGCCGATGGACAGCAACAGGAAACCCACGGTGATCGTGCGGTAACTGAGGCTGTCGAGCTGCTCGCTGAGCGAAAGGGTGGCGCTGGAGAGATTGAGCACGCCTGGACCCACCTCTGTGGCCAGTTGAGCCTGGCGATAACCGCCGCTGCCGATGGAGCTGCTACGCAACTCAAGCGCTCGGCCACGATCGGTGAACAGAACGGCGGCTGAGAGCAGCGAGCCCACCAGCAGGGCGGCATAGCTGACCATGATCACGCTGACGTGCATGACCAGCCAGCTAGAGCGCAGGGCAGGCACCAATGGGGCTGCCTGCTGAAGCTGGTCGGGCAGAGCGAAGCTGGCAAAGGCCACGCACCCGAGCCCCATCGGGGTGGCAGCGGCGGCCACCAGGGGCGAGGGATAGCTGCGTTCCACCAGCAGCTGGGTCAGCGTGCAGGCCCAGGCCAGGAAACAGAGCGATTCGTAGAGATTGCTGATCGGGAAATGGCCCGACTGCCACCAACGCAGGACCAGCTGGGCAGTCAGGCTGAGGTTGGCGGCTGCCACAAGCAGGCGAACGATGCGGCTTCCCTGTCCGCCCGATTCGCTGACACTCCAGAAGGCCAGGGGAAGGGCAACCAACAGCAGCGCGAAGGCGGCAAGGCCCAGGCCGAGGACGGGATCACTCACAGGCGGAGGGTGATGGAGCGGATTTCGGGACAGTCTGCCAAGTCGAGTCGGCGATCAGCGGCTGGCCTTGCGCAACAGATACACCCCGGCGGCAAGGCCGATCAACACCGGCGACCAGGCCGCCAGGAATGGCGACAAGGTGCCTTTAATGCCGAGCGAGCTGAAGATGAACGACATCAGGTAATATCCGAAGATCAGCAGAACACTGATACCGAAACCCTGACTGCGGCTGGTTCTGGAATTGGGGCGAACCCCAAGGCTACTGCCGATCAAGCCGAATACAATGCAAATCGTAGGAAAGGCGAACTTTTCCTGAATGCGAACCCTCAGGCGCCGGGCCTCTTTGAAATCACCTGCTGCAGCGAGAAGGGCCTCAGCCCGACGGGCCTGTCCGACTGTCATCTGCTCAGCGTTACTTGGCAACTTTGCAATTTCAACCGGAGCGGATGTAAGCGGGTAGAAGTAGCGATCAAAATTTGCAGATGTAGTAGTGGCTCCCGATGTGTCGACATTCACAATCTTGCCGTTGCGAAATTCCCACATCGAGCGAGAATCGTTCCAAACAGCTGTTTCGGCGATCAACATCTGCTGCTGGCCGGCACGCGAGAAGTCGAGCAAAGTGACTCCATTCATGCCGCCATCCACCGATTCACGCGCATAAAAAAGCTGGGCCAAGCCATTGTCACTTCGCAAACGGTCGCCGTCTTTGACCATCACGGAGCCAAACCTTGAATAGACAACATTCTTTCCATGCTCGGACGCAATGGCACGGCCGAGAGCGGCGTCCAAGGTGTTAGCAGCCGAGAGATTGGCACTAGGAACAATCACATCGTTGAAGATGAACGTCAGGCCTGTCATCAATCCAGCAACGATCAAGGCCGGCACCACCATGCGGTAGGTGCTGACGCCAAGACTGCGCAATGCTGTGAGTTCGCTTGAGCCGGACAGCCGGCTGTAGCCCAGCAGCGTGGCCATCAGCGTGGCCATGGGAAAGCTGAGGACAAGGAAGCCCGGCAAACGCAGGCTCAGAACCTGCATGGCCACAAGGGGCGGAAGACCTGCTTCTGCCACCTTGCGCACGAGCTCAAACACGACACCGACCGACAAGGAAACGGCGGTGAATGCGGCAATGCCAAACAGCAGTGGGCCGGTGAGCTCCGCTACAAGCCAGCGGTGCATCAGCGGGAGGCGCTGCCACAGTTGTCGCAGCGGCACCAACAGGCGATGCATCAGATGGGGCATGGTGACGTCAGTCACAAGCGGAAATCCTCTCCGAGGTAGTGACGGCGAACCAACGGATCGCGGGCGATCTCCTCAGATTGGCCACTGGCCAGGATGCTTCCCTCGGTGAGAATGTAGGCACGGTCGGTGATGGAGAGCGTTTCACGCACGTTGTGATCCGTAATCAGAACACCCATGCCGCGCTGGCGTAGACCGGTGATCAGATCGCGTAGATCGGCGACTGCCAGGGGATCAACCCCTGCAAAGGGTTCATCGAGCAACAAAAAGCGTGGGCCGTTTTCGCCAACGGCAAGGGCCCGGGCCACCTCGCAGCGGCGGCGCTCACCACCGGAAAGCTGATAGCCGCGGCGGTGAGCGAAGGCGCTGAGGTGAAATTCCTCAATCAGCACTTCGGTGCGTTCGCGCCGCCGTACCCGGTCCATGCCACTTTCCTGGAGGGCCAACCAAAGGTTCTCACGCACAGTGAGGCTGCGGAAAACGCTGGCTTCCTGGGGGAGGTAGCCGATGCCGAGGCGTGCCCGCTTGGGCATCGGCAGCGAAGCGACATCGAGATCGTTGAGAAGAACCGCACCACGATCAGGGCGGAGCAGGCCTGTCACCAGATTGAAGGTGGTGGTTTTACCTGCGCCATTAGGGCCGAGCAGACCGACCACCTCTCCGGGATTGAGGGTGAGGCTGACGTCCTTGACCAGCGGGCGACCGCCAATGGTGAGGGCGACGCGATCCAGCTCCAGGCTCATGGGACCACCGGTTGGGCAGGGGAAGCCTGCACGGGCTTGGGCGTGGTCGCCTTGTCCCCATCAGGGATACGTACCTGCATGAAGACCTGCTGTGCCTGGGGAGGAATCGCAATCAAGCGCTCGCTCTCGACCAGATAGATCACATGCTCGGCGCGCAGAAGATTGCCACCCTCCTGAACGATGTCCACGTCTCCGCTGAGGACCACGCGACCCTCGCGGCTGAAATACTGAGCCTGACGGGACGTGGCCACGACCCGCTCATCGGGATAAACGATGCGGACGTTACCGGTGGCGGTGATCACGCCGGTGAGTTGATCGGCCCGTTGCTGATCGGATTCGATCGTCACCATGCCAGTCCGGATGCGGACCGGCCCATGGACGGAGGCGCTGGAGGTAACGGGAACTGGGGTGGCCTCGGGAGTGTCTGGCGCCGGTGTGACGGGTAGCTCAACAGACTGTGCCGTGCTGAGGGCAGGCAGCTGAGCTTTCGCTGGCCCGCTCAGCGGTGTGCAAACCAGCCCGATGGCCAGCGATGCCAGTGTCGCCAGGTTCGGCAAGCGGCTGGTCGCCATGGAGGGGGTTGTGCTGGGTTGTGGCGCCAAACCCTCTGCCAGGCAATCGGTGCTGCTCATCGTATCGGTGCAGCGGTCGGGATCAGCTGCGGCAACGGCAGCGAATCAACGGTCTCACCCTGTTGCAGGGCGTGAAGGCGCAATGAGACCGTACGGCGCAGGTGCTGGATGTTGAGTCGGAACAGATCGGGTTCAAGTGGCTGGAGACGACCAAGGCCCTCACCGAGCAGGATCGTTGCACCGCGAAGGTTGCCACGCTCCAGATGGATGTGGGCGACGGCAATCTGCAGGATGCCTTGAAGCCCACGACGGCAGGGGCCCTGGGTTTCATGCCAGAGCTCCTCGAATCCGTCGTGACAGGGATACCAACTGGCCTCGTTGAACAGGTGGACCGCTTGCCTGAAGCGGTCGTCGGCCATGAGGGCGAGCTCCTCAGGGTCGTTGCCGCTGCTTGAGACCGATGGCACGCAGTTGATCAGCGGCGGGCGGGCTTCTTGGCGGGAAGCTTGCGCAGGCGGATCGACTCCGGCGTGACTTCCAGCATCTCGTCGGGGCCGATGTACTCCAGAGCGCGCTCCAGGGTCATCTGCATCGGCGCCTGCAGGGTGTCGAGTTCCTCAGCGCCGGCGGAGCGCATGTTGGTGAGCTGCTTGGTCTTGCAGACGTTGATCTCCAGATCCTGGGGACGGTTGTGCTCGCCGACGAGCATGCCCTTGTAGACCTTGGTGCCGGGGCTGATGAAGAACTGGCCACGATCCTCAGCGTTCTTGAGCGCATAAAAGGTGGCGGTGCCCTCCTCAAAGGCGATCAGCACACCGTTGCGGCGGGCATCGAACTCACCCTGCATCGGGCGGTAATCGAGGAAGGAGTGGCTCATGATCCCCTCGCCACGGGTGGCGCGGATGAACTCACCGCGGAAGCCGATCAGACCGCGGGACGGCACCACGAACTCCAGCTGGGTGCGGCCGTCGTTGGTGTTCTCCATGTTCTGCATCTCGGCCTTGCGGATGCCGAGCTTCTCGATGCAGGCGCCGACGGACTCCTCGGGTACGTCGAGCACCAGGGTCTCGAACGGCTCGGAGGGGGTGCCATCGATCGTGCGGAAGATCACCTGGGGCTGGCTCACCTGGAACTCATAGCCTTCGCGGCGCATGGTTTCGATCAGGATGCCCAGGTGCAGCTCGCCACGGCCGCTGACCGCCCAGCGATCGGGGGAATCCGTGTCCTCGACCCGCAGGGCCACGTTGGTGAGCAGCTCCTTGTTGAGGCGATCGCGCACCTGACGGCTGGTCACGAACTTGCCCTCCTTGCCCGCGAAGGGCGAGTCGTTGACCACGAAGGTCATCTGCAGGGTGGGTTCGTCCACCTTGATCAGCGGCAGCGCCTCCGGGTTGTCAGGGCAGGCAATGGTCTCACCGATGTTGACTTCATCGAAACCGGCCACGGCCACCAGATCACCGGCACGGGCCTCTTCGATCTCAACGCGCTGCAGACCCTGGAAACCGAGCAGCTTGCTGATGCGGCCGCTAGCCGCCCATGCCGCTGCCGAACAGGTAGGGGAAGTCGCACTGGTCGTCGTCGGCGCCCAGCTCGAGGAACAGGTCGAGCACCTTGTCGACGGCCTGCTCGGGGTCGACACGGGCACGGTCGATCTTGTTGACGAACACGATCGGACGCAGACCCTTCTCCAGGGCCTTCTTCAGCACGAAACGGGTCTGCGGCATCGGACCCTCGTTGGCGTCGACGATCAGCAGACAGCCATCGACCATGCCCAGCACGCGCTCCACCTCGCCGCCGAAGTCGGCGTGTCCGGGGGTGTCGACGATGTTGATGCGGATCCCCTCGTAGTCCACCGCGGTGTTCTTGGAGAGGATGGTGATGCCGCGCTCGCGCTCCAGGTCGTTGGAGTCCATCACACAGGTGGGCACCGCCTCGTTGTCGCGGAAGATGCCCGACTGGGCCAGCAGCGCATCCACCAGGGTGGTCTTGCCGTGGTCAACGTGGGCAATGATCGCGATATTGCGGATCGGTGTTCCCGGATGCGCGCCGCTCATGAAGGAAGGGTTGGGGTAATTCGGTCGGGGCACGCCGCAGCTGGGGGCTGGTGGCCGCAACGGGCAGCGCGGGGCTGGCGTTGGCGTGGGAGCAGTGGTGATTCCCTGGAGCTGATCGGGCCGGAGCCGGATACAGCCATGGTCTGCGGCATGGGCCGAGGAGCACTGGCTCAGCGGCATCACGTCAACAGCGCCTCGACATCGGTGAGGCGGTCCTTAAGGACTGCTGGCTCAGAAAAGAGGAGCCAAAGTCTTTGAAACGGCCAGGGTGAGACCGTCGATCCCTACGGTGCGTGAAGGGATGCTATCGCAAGCCGGTCGAGTTCCCGAAGCGTGCTGTGCGCTGCCGCACCCCTCAGCGCTTCTGCACCAGGGTGCCCCGGGTCACGCCAAGGCGGCTGTCGAGCTGTTCCTGCTGCCAGACCTGGCGGCCGCTGACCTCACCGACCAGGGCGCGACGGTAGAGATCGAGGCGTCGCAGGCTGTCGGATCCGTTCTCCTGCAGCAACTCCAGGCGGAAGTGGCGCACGCCGGCCGCCAGGAAGGCCGGAATCGCCTCGGCGGCCGTCTGGGCGCGGCCGTTGAACAGGGTGTTGCGGCAACCCAGGTCGGCGCGCAGCGGATGCTCGGCACCGCTGCGATCGCGCAGCAGCACCGTGTGCTGCTCGCAGGGGCGGCCGCAATCGGTGTGGTCGTGGCCGTCGGAAAGGAAGGCGCAGAACAGGCAGTGCTCCATGTGGAACAGGGGCATGTGCTGGTGCAGGGTGACCTCCACCGACCCGGGCGGGCAGCCATCCACCAGGGCGAGCAGCTGATCGAGGGCCAGGTCGTAGCTGGCGGTGATCCGCTCCAGCCCCCAGCGCTGCAGGAACCAGCGAGCGGTGAGCGGATTGGCCACGTTCAGGGAGAAATCAGCCAGGCACGGCGCCAGGGGTGTGAGCCGTTCGAGTTGATCGGCATTGCGCACCAGGTAGCCGTCAGGGTCAGCCCGCAGCAACGGCTCCAGACTCCAGGCCTCATCTGGACGCACGATGCGTTGGCCCGCCAGCCAGATCCCACCGGGCCAGGCCCCGCGGCCGAGGGCTACGGCCTGGCGTAGCTCAGCGGGGTTCTCCAGATCGGCGATCACGCGATGGACGGGCTGATCGCGCAGGGCCTGCAGCTGCTCAAGGCTGCGCACCAGCACGCTCAGTTGGGTCTGCTGCGGCAAAGACGGCGGATCTGGCGATCCCTGCCAGACGACCGAGACGGGATCGGCAGGGCTGTCGCCAGCGCCGTGGCAGGTAGATCGATCCGGCGATGGCACCAGCTGCGCGGCGACGGCCTGATCGAGCAGATCCACCAGCTCCCGCCGCAGCCGGTTCAGGGCCGCCACCGGCAGGAACAGATCGGGAGCCAGATCCAGCTCCAGATCACCCAGCTGCCAGGCCGTGCCACCGAGGCGTCCGAGCTGCTGACGCAGCCGATCGGCATCGAGGCCGGCGGACCGGGAGGGCTGCAGCAGCTGGGTGGATCGCACGCACCAGGGACCTCCGACGAGACCAGCCAGCGACGCCACCTGCAGCTGCAGGGGCTGTCCATCAGCACCGCTGACGCGCAGATCGAGCAGGCGGGCACGCTCGGGCACCGGCCGATCGACCAGGCGCTGCAGGCGTTTCTCCAGCTGGGGATCGCTGGTGAGCCAGCAGGGGCTGCCGCGGCGCAGGCCGCGCAGATCCACCCGAGCGGGCCCGAGCCGGAGGGCCTGAAGACCACCGGGTCGGGATTCGACCCGCATCAACCGACCGCCCACCTCCCGGGGCGGCAGCAGCGGATCGGAGCTGGGCACCTCCAGCACCACCCCATCACCGGGCCTGAGCTCGGCGCTGCTGCGCAACAGCAGCCAATCGCCGGACTCCAGGCGCTCCAGGCGGCCAAGCCAGGGGCCGCGCTTCTTGCTCCACCGACCCTGCACCAGGCGGCGATGGTTCACACCCTCCAGCCAGCCGGTGTGGAGGCCACGCGAAAAACTCAGCTCGAGCTGGCGGCGCAGCCGGGCGGGATCCAGAGGTTCCGGGACCGGGGCGGAGCTGGCTGGGGTGTCAGCCGGAGCACGCAGCTGATCCAGTCCCTTGCGGTAGGCCTCGGTGACGGCCGCCACGTAGCTGGCCTCCTTCAGGCGGCCCTCGATCTTGAGGCTGGCCACCCCCACCTCGTGCAGCTGCGGCAGAAGCTCCCAGGCCGCCAGGTCCTGCGGGGACAGGAGATAGCGCTGTTCACCGAGATCGCGCTCCTCACCATCGACGATCAGCTGGTAGGGCAGGCGACAGGCCTGGGCGCACTCGCCACGGTTGGCACTGCGCTGGCCAAGGGCCTCACTGGTGAGGCACTGCCCGGAGTAGGCCACGCAGAGGGCGCCGTGCACGAACACCTCCAGCGGCATCGCCAGGCCACGGCGCTGCAGCTGCTGCTGGATGCGGGCCAGATCGCGCAGGGTGAGCTCCCGGGCGAGAACCACCCGCTCACAGCCGAGTTCAGCTGCCATCGCCACCCCTGCCGCACTGGTGATCGACATCTGGGTGGAGCCGTGCAGCGCCAATCCCGGTGTGACCTCCCGAGCGAGCAGCGCCAGGCCGATGTCCTGGACGATCAGGGCATCGACTCCGGCGGCCTGGGCCTGGCGCAGCAACACGGCGGCCTGCTCCAGCTCATCGGCGAACACCAGCACGTTGAGGGTGAGAAAACCCCGCACGCCACGGGCGTGCAGCCAGGCCATCACCTCCGGCAGATCCTCGCGGCTGAAGTTCTCCGCACGCAGGCGAGCGTTGAAGCTCTCCACCCCGAAGTAGACGGCATCAGCGCCATTGGCAACGGCTGCGCGCAACGACGACCAGCAGCCGGCCGGCGCCAGCAGTTCCGGCAGGGGATGGGCCATCAGCGCTCGAATGCCTGGGCTGACGCGAAGGTTTTCAGCGCATCGGCACTGCCCTCAAAGCGCCAGTGCCAGGGCTCGTAGCTCACCCCCTGGCGGTTGCCCTGGGGAAAGGAGAGGTGGAAGTGGAAGCGGTTGGCATTGGCCTTCAGCCAGGTGTAGGCAGCGGTGCGCTCAAACGCGGAGGACAAGTTGGCGGCAGGATCACGGCCATCACCGAGGTCGACGGCATAGCCGGTGCTGTGCTCCGAGAAACCCGGCGGAGCGCTGACACGGGCCCGCTCGACCGCGCTCTGGTTGCGCTCCGACTTCACATCAAAGAACAGTCGTTTCTGCAGGGCGATCGAACGGAAGGCACTGAGCACCCGGATCTCAACCCCATCGGCTGCGGCAGCGGATTGAAGGGCCAGAAGGGCACTGGCGGCGTCGCGATGCAACACGACACCCGGAGCGACCTCCTGCAGAGAGGTGGCAGGTGCTTCGGGATAGGGGAAATGGCCGAGCAGGCGACCATCAAGGCTGAGACGAGCGCTCAACCCCTGAACCGGCGGCGGAGCGAGCACGCGGCGAAGGGGCTTGGCAAAGATCAGGGCCAGGGCGCCGGCGCTGAACAACACGGCGCCGCCGCCGGCCAGGGCCATGCGCCAGCTGCGGCGGGGCCGCAGGGCCGGCGAGAGGGTGCGCTTAGCCAGGGGAATCTCATCCCGCAGGCTGGGGCGCTCAGAAGCGAAGCGCACCGCTGCGCGGGAACCCGTGGCAGGCCGACCGGCGCTAGGCAAGCGAAAACTCCGCAGGCGGCTGGAACAGGTCGATGCTAGGGGGGTGGCCGTCACGCACCAGCGATGACCCACGCAGCGGTGTTAGCTTCGCCGCCAACATCCTTCTGGCGGAGCGGGTTTCAAGATGTTGCGAGTCGCGGTGGTGGGCGGCGGCCCGAGCGGATCCTGTGCTGCTGAAGTGCTGGCCAAGGCCGGCATCGAAACCTGGATCTTCGAGCGCAAGCTGGATAACGCCAAGCCCTGTGGCGGCGCCATCCCGTTGTGCATGGTGTCCGAGTTCGACCTGCCCGAGTCGATCATCGACCGCAAGGTGCGCAACATGAAGATGATCTCCCCCTCCAATCGCGAGGTGGACATCAATCTGGAGAACGAGAACGAATACATCGGCATGTGCCGCCGTGAGGTCATGGATGCCTTCCTTCGCAACCGTGCTGCCGAGCTGGGCGCCAATCTGGTGAACGGCCTGGTCACAAAGATCGATACCGGCACCAACCGCCAGGGCCCCTACACCCTGACCTACTCCGACTACAGCGGCGGAGAGGCCACCGGCGAGACCAAGACCCTGGAGGTCGACCTGATCATCGGCGCTGATGGCGCCAACAGCCGCGTTGCCAAGGCCATGGATGCAGGCGATTACAACGTGGCCATTGCCTTCCAGGAGCGCATCAAATTGCCGCCGGAAGAGATGAAGTATTACGAAAGCCTGGCTGAGATGTATGTCGGCACCGATGTCTCGCCTGACTTCTACGCCTGGGTCTTCCCCAAGTACGACCACGTGGCCGTCGGCACCGGCACGATGCAGGAAAATCAGGCCCTGATCAAGAGCCTCCAGGAGGGCATCCGTGAGCGTGCCAAGAAGCGCCTGGTCAATGGGGAAGTGATCAAGGTC
>RFPK01000002.1 GCA_009926195.1 Synechococcaceae bacterium WB4_1_0192
CCAGGGCCCGGCCTCAGCGAAGGGCACCAGGCGCTCCAGGGAATCAGGCTGCAGCTCGGCATCGGCGTCGAGAACCATCAGCCAGCGGCCCTGCAGCTGGGGAAGCACGGTGTTCAGGGCTCCGGACTTGCCGCCCCCGGCATCACGCTCACGGCGGACGACCTGCAGCTGCGGATAGCGCCGCTGATAGGCGGTCAGGACCTCGGGGGTGCGGTCCTCGCTGCCGTCGTCCACCACCCAGAAGCGCAGAAGCCCATCGGGGTAGCGCACCTGGGCCAGGCGCTCCACCAGCCGACCGATCACCGCCTCCTCGTCGCGGGCCGCAACCACCAGGTCGACGCTGGGCCAGTCGCTCAGGGTCGAGGTTGCAGCAGCCGCTGCAGGCTGCGAGGCGGCCCTGAACAGGGGCAGGAAAACGGTGCGGGCGGCGTAGAGCCCGAGCAGCAGGGTGAGGGCCAGGGCAGGCCAGAGGCGCTGGTCGGCCGGCAGCCAGTGCGGGGCCAGACCCGCAGCGGCACAGCTCAGCACGAAGAGCGTGGCCCTGGGACGGCGGGCTCCTGGGGCTGTGCCGCCGGCGACCATGGCGTTCTCAGCAATACGGGCAACTCTAAAGGCCGCCTAAAGAGCGCTCACGAACCGCCGGTCGGCCCGGCGGCAGTGGCGCGGGACCGGTCGAGGGCCCCCAGGGGCACCAGGCGGGTGCCGGGGTAGTAGTGGCTGAGGATGCGCTCAAGGCTCCAGCCCCGACCCGCCAGATCGATCGCGCCGGCCTGGGAGAGGCCGGCACCATGGCCGAAGCCGCCGCCCTCGAAGCGCCACACCCCGGGGGCCGGGTTGCTGAGCAGGAACAGGGTGCTGGGCAGGCTGCGCAGGGTGCGCCGGATGGCATCGCGCTGGAGCACCAACGAGCCGCCACTGCCCCGCAGGGACAGGCGCAGCACCCGGCCGCTGGGGCCGCGCTCCAGCACCTGCACCTGCTGGAGCCGACCGATGGCGGCCCCAGCCGGTAGGGCGCGTTCGATCTGGGCGCGATCGAGAACGCGAGTCCAGCGAAACAGGGGATGGTCGCTGCCGTAGGCCTGCCCGCTGCGCTGAAGCAGATCGCCCAGGCGCGGCGGGGCCGTCAGGGGCAGGGAGACGGCCGCCTGGAGCGGCGGCGGTCCATCAACGGCGGGACGCAGGTAGGGCAGCGCCGGGGCGCTCCAGGCCTCGTCGTAGGCCGCCGCCACGCCACCGTTACTGGCGTGATACACGGCGTGAATCGGTTGCTCCTGCCAGCTGAGCACCCGTGCGGACGTTGCAGCGATGGCCTGGCGGACGCTGCCGCCAGCCTGACGGGGATCGCTGTACACCTGGCACTGCGTGTCGGCGCAGAGGTGGTAACCATCCACCGCGAACCGATGCTGATTGCGCAGAGCCCAGGTGCGGGCCAGCACGGCCTGAGCCGCCAGGGCCGCGGCCGGTGCCCCGGCGCCGATCTCATGGGGCAGGACCCCCTCGAGGTAGCGCTCCAGGGGCACCTCCTCCACCAGCGACCAGCCGCCATAAGCATCCGCCTGCAACCGGAACGGCCCGGCATAGACCCCCCCCTGCCAGCGCAGACCCTGGGGAGCCGTGATGCGCAAGGGTCCCTGCAGGCGGCGCCAGCCGGCCGGGGTGTGCAACTGCGGCACCAGCTGCTGGCTGACCCGCAGCTGCTCCAGGCGCGGGCTGAGACCGGCCGGGGCAGGCAAACCGGGCTCAGCCCAGACCTCCCAATCGGCTGGATGGGCGATCACCAGCTCACGGCCGGGGCGGGCCCAGGCCTGGGCGACCTGCTCTGCGGACTCGAAGCTGGCGAAGGGACCCAGCACCTGGCGCTGAACCCGCAGGGGTTCGGGCAGCACCTCGCTGCGCCAGGTCAGGTCCAGGGAGATGCCGCTGTGACGCTGTCCGCGGGCATCCACGAGCACCAACGACGCACCGGCTGCCTGCAATCGCAGCGGCGCCCGGCCCAGATGGGCAGCCAGGGCCACCCACAGCACCGGTCGGGTGGCGCTGAGGGGCGGCGGCAGCGGCACAGGGCGACGGATCAGCGCTTCGGCGGGGCGGCAGCCAACGGCGACCAAGCCCAGGGCCATCACGACGAACGACCGCACCGAGGGCCGCACGAGCGGTCGCACGGTGGGCCCCACGGTGGGCCGCATGGTGGACCGCAGCAGCAGCGGAGCAACGGGCCCCATGACGGGCGGACAGGCGAGACACCGACCCTAGGGGGTCTTGGCGGAAGGGAGGTCCAGGCCGTACCCTCATTGTTTGTGCCCGAGCGCGTCAACACATGCCGAAGCTCAAGACCCGCAAAGCAGCCGCCAAGCGGTTCAAAGCCACCGGCAGCGGGAAGTTCATGCGCCGCCACGCTTTCCGCAACCACCTGCTCGATCACAAGAGCGCCAAGCGCAAGCGCCACCTCGGCACCATGGCCGTGGTGGACGAGCGCGATGCGGACAACGTGAGCGCGATGCTCCCCTACAGCTGAGCCCTGCCGGCTGACCCGCTGTCTTCCATTCGTACCTAGAGAACCTTCATGGCCCGCGTCAAAAGGGGCAACGTCGCCCGTAAACGCCGCAACAAGATCCTTCGCCTGGCTCGCGGCTTCCGTGGCGGCAACGGCACCCTGTTCCGCACCGCCAACCAGCGGGTGATGAAGGCGCTCTGCAACGCCTATCGCGATCGTCGTCGTCGCAAGCGCGATTTCCGCCGCCTGTGGATCGCCCGCATCAACGCGGCTGCCCGCATCAACGGCCTGAGCTACAGCCGCCTGATCGGCGGTCTCAAGAAGGCCGACGTTCAGCTGAACCGCAAGATGCTGGCCCAGCTGGCCGTGCTCGACCCCGGCAGCTTCACCGCTGTCGCCGGCACCGCCAAGGGCTGAGCCAAAACGGGGATCGGCCTGGCAAGGTAGGGCGCATGGATTTCTCCCTTCCCCAGGCCTATCTCACCGGCCTGCTGGTCCTGCTCAGCGGTGCTGCCGTGGTTGTGGCCCGTCAGCTCCTGCGGGTCCGACGCGATGAAGCGGCCCTCGCACGCCTGGAGGCCCA
The DNA here is from genome assembly GCA_009926195.1 of Synechococcaceae bacterium WB4_1_0192. Lineage (GTDB taxonomy): Bacteria > Cyanobacteriota > Cyanobacteriia > PCC-6307 > Cyanobiaceae > Vulcanococcus. The sequence goes on from RFPK01000002.1 coordinate 3,078, forward strand.
GGGCCGCGACAGCGAACCCAGCGTCGCCGATCTCTATGAGCTTGGTTCCGTGCAGCTGCGCAAGCGGCTCTACAGCCAGGCCACCGAAACACTCAAGCGGGCTGCCAAGCGCTCCGCCGAGGAACCCACTGAAGCCCAGGCGCTGATTGAAAACGCCCTGGGCTTTGCCCTGGCAGCCCAGAACAACTACAACGCCGCGATCCGCCACTACCGGTCGGCGCTGCGGGCCAAACCTGATTACCCGGTGGCCCTCAACAATCTGGCCTTCGCCCTCGAAAAGCAGCAGAAGGAGGACGAGGCCCGCAGCACCTATGAGAAGGTGCTGGAGCTCGACAGCGCCAACCGCACGGCCCAGAAACGGCTCAAGCGACTCAATCGCCTGGCTGCGTAACGCCCGGCCGCCCTGGATCAGCGGGGCCCTGGTCAGGTCCCTGCGCCAGGCCCCCGCACACCGCTCACCAAAGTCCGCGCACGGGGGTCGCGCTCCGGGATGTGGAGTCGGCGTTGGCTGCGGTCAGCACCAGCAGACCGCCGGGATGGGTGAGCCGGGAGGAGCGCCAACCGGTGAGGGTGAGGCCCTGCAGACCGCGGAATTCGCCCCCATCCTCCAAACCGGCCGCACCGATCCCACCCAGCAACAGCAGATCGAGTTGGTCGGATTTGGCGTTGAGGTTGCCTTGAATCGGCACCGTGGTGCCGCCAACGGTCATCGTGCCGCGCATGTCCACCATCTGACCCAGGGAAATGGCGGAGCTGAGGCTGACCTGGACCGTCAGGGGTGCCTGGCCGTTGAACGACTGATAAGTACCGCTCCAGACGCGCGGCATCTGTGTGGCCAACACCGCGGCGCGGGCCACGGGATCGAAGGTTTCCACCTGAATCTGTTCACCGAAACCAGGGGGCAGGCTCTGCTGAACAGACATCGGTTCGATCGCGGGAACCGTGCTGCCCACCGGCAGGGGTGTGGCGGCCAGCAGGAACGGAATCACGGAATCTGGGGCGGGATGGGCCAAGGGTAAGGGCCCCACGGCCGTCAGTCAGGATCAAGCTGTACGGTCGCTGCAGAGCGAGCAGCAGCGCCGTGTCCGCAGCCCACCAGCCGAACGACGAGCGGGATGCCCTGGTGATCGGCGGTCGGCGCTTCAGCAGCCGCCTGATGACCGGGACCGGCAAATACCCGAGCCTGGCGGCGATGCAGGCCAGCCTGACCGCCAGCGCCTGCGAGATCGTGACCGTGGCCGTACGGCGCGTGCAGACCCAGGCGGTAGGCCATGAGGGGCTGATGGAGGCGATCGACTGGAACGCGATCTGGATGCTGCCGAACACCGCCGGCTGCGCCACAGCGGAGGAGGCGATCCGCGTCGCCCGGCTCGGGCGGGAGCTGGCCAAACTGGCTGGGCAGGAGGACAACACCTTCATCAAGCTCGAGGTGATCCCGGATTCGAAGCACCTGCTGCCGGATCCGATCGGCACCCTGCAGGCCGCGGAGCAACTGGTGAAGGAGGGCTTCACGGTGCTGCCGTACATCAATGCCGATCCACTGCTGGCCAAGCGACTGGAGGAGGCCGGCTGCGCCACGGTGATGCCGCTCGGCTCACCGATCGGCTCGGGCCAGGGCATCCGCAACGCCGCCAACATCGCCCTGATCATTGAGAACGCCACGGTGCCGGTGGTCGTCGATGCGGGCATCGGCGTGCCCAGCGAAGCGGCCCAGGCGATGGAGATGGGAGCCGATGCCCTGCTGGTCAACAGCGCCATCGCCCTGGCGGGCGATCCACCGGCGATGGCGCGGGCGATGGCCATGGCCTGCGAAGCCGGTCGCAGCGCCTTCCAGGCGGGTCGGCTGCCGATCCGCGCCGACGCCAGCCCCAGCTCCCCGACCAGCGGCCGGATCGGCAGCTGAGGCGGTGTGAAGCTTCGTCGCGACGGCCCGTCGCAACCGGCTGATCTCCGTACTGTCGCCTGACACACACCCCAGGGGCATGCAGGTCACCGAAGAGGACGGCGGCAGGTTGAACGCTTTCGCCAAGGAACCGCGGATGCAGGTGATGGAGGCTGGTGAAACCAGCACCAGCAACAGCCGCCTGCTGCTGATCGGCGGCGGCCTGCTGGTGCTGCTGCTGGTGGGCGTGGCGGTAGGGATCAGCTGAATCCCTGTAGTAGCTTGCCCTGACGGAGCGAACGCTCGTTCAGAGGAGTGCAGCGGTGAAGGTTCTCGTTCTCGGCGGCGACGGCTTCTGCGGTTGGCCCTGTGCCGTGAACCTGGCCGATCAGGGCCACGACGTGCTGATCGTCGACAACCTCAGCCGGCGCAAGATCGACATCGACCTGGCGGTCGAGTCGCTGACGCCGATCGCGACCATGCCCGATCGTCTGCGGGCCTGGGAGGAGACCGGCGGCAGACCGATGCGCTTCGTCCTCATGGACATCGCCCATGAGTATCAGCGCCTGCTCGACCTCCTGCTGGAGGAGCGTCCCGATTCGGTGGTCCACTTCGCCGAGCAGCGGGCCGCCCCCTACTCGATGAAGAGCAGCGCCACCAAGCGCTACACGGTCGACAACAACGTCAACGGCACCCACAACCTGCTGGCGGCCATCGTCGAGAGCGGCCTCGACATCCACGTGGTGCACCTCGGCACCATGGGCGTGTACGGCTATGGCTCCCACCGCGGCGCCACCATCCCCGAGGGCTACCTCAAGGTGGAGGTGCCCCAGCCCGATGGCTCGCGCTTCGAGGAGGAGATCCTGCACCCGGCCAGCCCGGGCAGCGTCTACCACATGACCAAGACGCTCGATCAGCTGCTGTTCCTCTACTACAACAAGAACGACCAGGTCCGTATCACCGATCTGCACCAGGGCATCGTCTGGGGCACCAACACCGAAGCCACCGACCGCGACCCACGCCTGACCAACCGCTTCGACTACGACGGCGACTACGGCACGGTGCTGAACCGCTTCCTGATGCAGGCGGCGATCGGCTACCCCCTGAGCGTGCACGGCACCGGCGGCCAGACCCGCGCCTTCATCCACATCCGCGATTCAGTGAAGTGCGTGCAGCTGGCCCTGGAGAACCCCCCCAGCCGGGGCGAGCGGGTCAAGATCTTCAACCAGATGACCGAAAGCCATCAGGTCGGCGAACTGGCCCGCAAGGTGGCGGGCATCACCGGGGCGGACATCAACTACCTTCCCAACCCCCGCAACGAGGCGGTCGAGAACGACCTGATCGTCGATAACCGCTGCTTCATCGAGCTGGGCCTCAACCCCACCACCCTCGACGACGGCCTGCTCAAGGAGGTGGTGGAGATCGCCGGTCGCTACGCCGACCGCTGCGACCGCAGCCGCATCCCCTGCATCTCCGCCTGGACCAAGACCCAGGCCCAGGCGATCCAGACGCCCTGAACCAGATCAGCCTCAACCCGACAACCCCCGTCGACCTCCGCCTCGGTCCCCGTCCTTGAAGATCGCTCTCTTCACCGAGACCTTCCTGCCCAAGGTCGACGGCATCGTCACCCGGCTCACCAAGACGGTGCAGCACCTGGTGGCTGCCGGCGATGAGGTGCTGATTTTCTGCCCGGAAGGGGCGCCCGACACCTACATGGGCGCCCGGGTGGTGGGAGTGCCGGCGATGCCGCTGCCCCTCTACCCCGAGCTGAAGCTGGCGTTGCCACGGCCGATGGTGTCGGACGCCCTCGAGGCCTTCGCGCCCGATCTGGTGCATGTGGTCAACCCGGCGGTGCTCGGTCTGGGTGGCATCTGGCTGGCGAAGACCAAGGGCTATCCCCTGGTGGCCAGCTACCACACCCACCTGCCGAAATATCTGGAGCACTACGGCCTGGGCATGCTGGAGCCGGTGCTGTGGGAGCTGCTCAAGGCCGCCCACAACCAGGCGCAGCTCAATCTCTGCACCTCGACAGCGATGGTGGCCGAACTGAGTGCCAAGGGCATCCAGCACACCGCCCTCTGGCAACGCGGCGTGGACACCGAGCTGTTCCGCCCGGAGCTGCGCAGCGCGGCGATGCGCCAACGGCTGCTGGGGGGCCGCAGCGACACCGGCAAGCTGCTGCTCTACATCGGCCGTCTTTCAGCCGAGAAACAGATCGAACGAATCCGGCCCGTGCTCGATGCCATGCCGGAGGCCCGGCTGGCCCTGGTGGGAGATGGTCCCTATCGTCAGCAGCTCGAGAGCCTGTTCGCCGGCAGCGCCGCCACCTTCGTGGGCTATCTGGCCGGCGACGAACTGGCCAGCGCCTATGCCAGCGCCGATGCCTTCCTGTTCCCCAGTAGCACCGAAACCCTCGGGCTGGTGCTGCTGGAGGCGATGGCCGCCGGCTGCCCGGTGGTGGGCGCCAACCGCGGCGGCATCCCGGACATCGTCAACGACGGTGTGAACGGCTGCCTGTATGAACCGGATGGCGCCGATGGCGGCGCGGGCAGCCTGGCAGCCGCCACAGAACGCCTGCTGGGCGACGCCAGTGAGCGTGAGCAACTGCGGCGCAATGCCCGCGAGGAAGCGGAGCGCTGGGGCTGGGCCGGCGCCACCGAACAGCTGCGCGGCTACTACCGCCAGGTGTTGAGCGGCCGTCAGGCACCCCTTCTGGCCGTCTGATCCGCCGGCAGGCTGCCGCGGAACCAGGTGGTCATCAGCGCCTTCACCATCGGGGCGGCCACGGTGCCGCCGTAACCGCCGCTGTTCTCCCCGAAGGCCACGATCACCAGGGTGGGCTTGCCGGCGGGCGCATAGCCACCGAACCAGGCGTGATCAGGCCGTGGCGGATCCTCGCCGGTGCCGGTCTTGCCGGCCACCGGCGGCAGTGAGGGGTCGTTGAGGATCGTGGCCGTGCCCTCGGTGACCACCATGCGCAGCCCCTTGCGCAGGGCCCGCAGGGTCTCGGGCTTGAGACCAAGCCAGCGCCGGGGCGTGGGGCGCTCCACCAGGTGCGGCGTCACCAGCCAGCCACCGTTGGCAACGGCGGCATAGAGCCGCGCCATCTGCAACGGTGTCACCAGCACCGGACCCTGACCGATGGCGGAGCTGATCGTGTCCACCGAGGTCCAGGGTTCGCCGTACACCTTGCGCTTCCAAGCCTGATCGCCAAGCAGGCCGGCGCCGTCCTCATCCCTGAGCTCGATGCCGGTGAGCTGGCCGTAGCCGATCCGCCGCGCTTCGTGGAAGAGCTCGGTGGGACCAACCTTCAGGCCGACCTGGTAATAGAAGCTATTGCTGCTCACCGCCAGGGCCTTCGGAAAACCGATGGCGCCGAAGCTGCCGTGGTCGCCGTAGCACTGGCCGCGATAGCAGAACGAATGCATCGTCGGCACGGTGGAGTTCTCGCCGTACTTGCCCGATTCGATACCGGCGATGGTGGTGACGAGCTTGAAGGTGCTGGCCGGCGGGAACCCCTGGAAGGCGCGGTTGAGCATCGGCGCATCAGGACCGCCGAGGGCCTTCCACTGGGCCAGGGTTGGACCGGTGGAGAAGATGTTCGGATCGAAGTTGGGCCGGCTGGCCATCGCCCGGATCGCGCCGGTCTGGGGATCCATGGCCACGATCGCCCCCCTGTTGACGGTGGCCAGGGCGCGTTCGGCAGCCTTCTGGAGCTCCAGGTCCAGGGTCAGGCGCAGATCCTGGCCGGCACTGGCCTGCTTGTCACCCAGCACCCGCTGCACCTCACCGGCAGCGTTGACCTCCAGCTGCTGACCACCCCACTCACCGCGCAGGTGGGATTCGAAGGCGCTCTCGATGCCGCTGCGGCCGATGCGGTCCTGCATGCGGTAGCCCTTGGGCTCAAGCTTGTCGTACTCCTCGGCGGTGATCGGGCTGGTGTAGCCGAGCACGTGGGCACCAAGGCTGCCGTAGGGATAGGAGCGCAGGTAGTCGACATCGACCTCGGCACCGCTCAGGGCCGCGGCCTGCTCACGGAAGCGCAGCACCTGCTCCGGGCGCAGGTTGCTGGCCAACTCGATGCGATAGCCCTCGCTGTTGTAGCCATTGCGGCGTTTCTGATCGAGTGTGGCGGCACTGATGCCGATCACGCTCGCGAGGCGGCTCCGCAGAGCCGGCCACTGGGCATCACTGACCAGACGTGGCTGCACGTACAGGTTGTAGGTGAGCCGGCTGGAGACGAGCAGGCGGCCATGGCGATCCAGGATGCGCCCGCGCATCGGCTGGCGCGGCACCAGACGGATGCGGTTCTCATCGGCGCGGGCACGGTTTTCAGCCCCCTGCACCAGCTGCAGCCAGGCCAGGCGCAGCCCCATCGCCGTGGCGAACAGCACCACGATCGCCAGCAGGAATGCCGGCTGGCGTTGCATGCCGCTATGACGATGCGCGTTGGCGAAGAGCGTCACCGCCTCAATCCTGGGGGCTGAGCCGCTGCTCCAGCAGGGCCAGCCGGTCGGCGATGCGGACCAGAGCACGCTGCAGCTCCCGGCTCTCGGCGCCAGGGTCGGGGTCGCCACCACCAGCAGATTCTGGGGCGGGGGTCGGGATATCACGCACCTGGACCTTCATCACCGGGTTGCCCAGCCCCGGTTGCAGGCGATCGAGGCTGTCACGCAGCTCCCTGGCGGCGGCATCTCCCTCCTGGCGAAGTCGGCCAAGGGGGTCGTCAGCGGCGGTGAACGCCTCCGCCACCTCACGCGGCCCGCCACGACGGGCGCGCTCAACCACAGCCATGCCCACGGGCAACACCTCCTGCATCAGGGTGAGCCGGAGCGATTCGAGGGGATCGGTTGCCATCGCGAGCCGGCAGCCACAAGCTGAATGACCTCAGTCTGACGCCTGACAGACGGTCGTCGGGCCTCAGGGCCGGGGCAGACCCGTGGCGGGCACCGCCAGGCTGGGCGCGACACCGGGCTGGACGATCTGCTGACGGCAGAACTGCTGACTGCCCTGCCACCAGCCGAAGGCAACCGCCAGCACCATCAGGGCCGAGAAGGGCACCAATGCCTGACGGGTGACCGGCAGAAGCAGCCATTCAGCCCAGTCGCGAAGCAGCCGTTCACGATCGAAGCGGCGGCGTTCACTGGCCTGCTGCTGCTGGCGGCGCCGCAGGGAACGCTCCACCCAGCGCTCGAAGGCCCGCTTCTTGGTGACCGCCATCTTGCGCTCCACCTCCAGCAGCTGGCCGGGGGTGAGCTCGGGATTGAAGGTGCTGATCAGCTCCAGGCTCTTGAGGAACATCTCAACGGCGCCATCCTTGACGGCACGCTCCTCATCGTTCAGCAGATCCCAGGCCAGCTCCGGGAAGAAGCGCTGGCGGTTGAGGCTGATCTGATCCTCCGGCAGCTGACCGGGCTCCCGCAACCAGCGGTCGGTGTTGGCGTCGAAGCGGCGCCAGTAGAGGAATGGATTGAGATACACCACCTTGCCTGCCAGCTCGATGCTGTCCTGCTGGAGGCGGCGCTGCAGCTGCAGATCCTGCTGAGGAGCGGCGGTCAAGACTGCGAAGCAGGGGACCTGAGGGTAACGAAACCGCCGCGGGCTGACCATGGGGCCAGCCGCGGCAGCGGACTCATTCCCACTCGATCGTGCCGGGGGGCTTGCTGGTGATGTCCAGCACAACCCGGTTCACACCCTTGACCTCGTTGACGATGCGATTGGAGATGGTCTCCAGCAGGTCGTAGGGCAGACGCGACCAGTCGGCGGTCATGCCGTCCTCGGAGGACACGCAGCGCAGCACGATCGGAAAGGCGTAGGTGCGCTTGTCGCCCATCACACCAACGCTGCGCACGGGCAGCAGCACGGCGAAGGCCTGCCAGATCTCGTGATAGAGACCCGCCTTCTTGATCTCCTCACGCACGATCAGATCGGCGTCGCGCAGGATGTCGAGCTTGTCATCGGTGACCTCGCCGAGGATGCGGATCGCCAGGCCAGGGCCGGGGAAGGGATGGCGTCCCACGATCTCCTCGGGCAGGCCGAGCGTGCGCCCGACCTTGCGCACCTCGTCCTTGAACAGCTTGCGCAGCGGTTCGACGAGCTTGAACTGCAGATCCTTGGGCAGACCACCGACGTTGTGGTGGCTCTTGATCTTGACCGCGACGCGCTCACCGGTCTTGGGGTCGATATTGGTTCCGGCGCTCTCGATCACATCGGGATAGAGCGTGCCCTGGGCGAGGTAGTCGAAGGGGCCGAGGCGCTTGCTTTCCTCCTCAAACACACGGATGAACTCCGTACCGATCAGCTTGCGCTTCTCCTCCGGATCAGTGACGCCAGCGAGCTTGTTGATGAAGCGCTCACGGGCATTGATGTATTCAACCCTGATATGGAACTTCTTATCAAAGAAGTCCATCAGGAACTCGGGCTCGCCCTTGCGCATGAAGCCCTGATCGATGAACATGCAGGTGAGCTGATCACCGATCGCCTTGTGCAGCAGGAAGGCAAGGGTGGAGGAGTCCACACCACCGGACAGAGCCAGCAGCACCCGCTTGTCTCCCACCTGTCGGCGCACGTCCTCCACCGCTTCATCGATGAAGGCGGCGGTGGTCCAATCAGGAACACAGCCGCAGATGTGATAGACGAAGTTGCGCAGCAGCGCCATACCACAGACCGAGTGCACCACCTCGGGGTGGAACTGCACGCCGTAGAGGCGGCGGTTGTGATCAGCGACGGCCGCCTCGGGCGTGTTGTCGGTGTGGGCCAGGCGCACGAAACCGTCGGGCAGGCGCTCGACGGAATCGCCGTGACTCATCCACATCGTCGAAGCTTCATCGACGTTGGTGAGCAGATCGGTTGGGTCGTCCACATACAAGGGCGCCTTGCCGTATTCGGCACGGCCAGCGGCCACCACGGAGCCACCCAGCTGCTGCACCATCAGCTGCATGCCATAGCAAACGCCCAGCACCGGAATACCGAGATTCCAGAGCTCGGGATCACACTGCGGTGCGTGCTCGGCGTAAACCGAACTGGGACCACCGCTGAGGATGATGCCCTTGGGATTGATGGCGCGCAACTCCTCAGCGCTGGTGGTATGGCTGATCACCAGCGAGTAAACCTCCGTTTCACGCACGCGGCGGGCGATCAGCTCGGAATACTGGGAGCCGAAGTCAAGAATCACGATCGCCGGATGGCGATTGGTTTCGCCAATGGCGAACGGTTGCGTGTTGGACATGGAGCGGTCAGCGCTGCTGACCCAGGCAGTCCCTTCACCCTAAATCTCAGGCTCTGAAGGGGCCTCGGCCACGGGCCGGCGCAGGGCCTCCAGCAGCTGCTCTCCCCGGGGGCCGACCGTCACGGGCTGACGCCGGCGATCGAACAGCAGCGCCCCCACCTGCATCCGCTCCTGGCCGTAGCGGGCCAGATAGGCGGCGCTGCGCTCCTCCACCGCCACCGCGACGGCTGCGCGCAGCCGATCGGCGGCGGCGGCATCCCAGGCGGCCAGCTCCAACAGGGCCGCATCGACGCTGGCGGCGCCATGCAAGGCCGCCAGCTGCGGGCCAGGAATGCCCTGCAGGGCGGCCAGGGCCGTGAGCACCTCGCGACGCCCGTCGGCCAGGTGGTGGTGGGTGTGGAAGATGCCACCCGCCAGCTTGATCAGCTTGCCCTGGTAGCCGAACAGCAACAGCCGCTGCACCCCCTGCTCCGCCGCCGCCACCAGGGCCGGCCCGAGCCAGTTGCCGGCCTTGAGCAGCAGGGCGGCGGGCAGGCCGAGCCGGGGGGCCAGATCCAGGCCGTTCTCGCCGATCACCAGCACCAGATCCGGGCAGCCACCGGGGGCAGCCGCCCGACGGGCCAGCTCAGCCCGCACCGCCGCCAGCTGATCGGGGGCGGCACTGCGCTGCACCTCGGCCTGGGTGCCGATCAGGGCCAGCCCGTCCACCACACCGAAGGCGGCGTTGCTGGTGCGGGCCGCCAGGCTGCGGCCGGCCGGCAGGGTGAGCCGCAGGCGCAGGCCACGCCCCGGCGGCAGCAGCGGCGCCAGGTTCAGCTCCAGCAGTTCGCGGGCAAAGGCGGAGAGGCACAGGGCGCCGCTGTCGGCGTGAATGCCGACCCCCTCGCCGGCCTCCAGCAGCAGCCAGTCTCCGGATGGTGCCGGATCCAGCCAGCTGAGCTCCACCCAGATCAGCAGGTTGCGGGTGAGATCCAACCCGTCGCCGGGATCGCAGCGGGCCATCGCCAGGGCCCGGCCCGGCTCCAGCAGGGCCGCCGCCTCCACCGGCACGGGCGTGAGGGCGGCCGGATCGCTGGCGGACGCCACAGGATCGAGCCGCAGCAGAGGCCGGGGCAGGAACGGTTCCGCCAGCAGCTGACCAAGGGCGGCGCGGGCGGCGGCGGCCACCCACACCGGCAGGGTGTAGCCCGGATCAGCCATGGAGGGAGTGGGAGCCAGAGGTCCGTTTTTTATGGTGGTCGATTGGCCCCGCCGCCCCGACCGTCGCCACCGCCATGCAGGACAAGCTCACCCTGATGATCCCCGGCCCCACCCCGGTGCCGGAAACCGTCCTGCAGGCCATGGGCCGCCATCCGATCGGCCACCGCAGCGCCGACTTCCAGAAGATCGTCAAGCGCACCACCGAGCAGCTGCAGTGGCTGCATCAGACCAGCAACGACGTGCTGGTGATCACTGGCAGCGGCACGGCCGCCATGGAAGCCGGGATCATCAACGTGCTGAGCAAGGGCGACACGGTGCTCTGCGGCGACAACGGCAAGTTCGGTGAGCGCTGGGTGAAGGTGGCCCAGGCCTACGGCCTGGACGTGCAGGTGATCAAGGCCGAGTGGGGCCAGCCCCTTGATCCCGAGGCCTTCCGCGCCGCCCTGGAGGCCGACACGGCCAAGGCGATCAAGGCCGTGATCCTCACCCACTCGGAAACCTCCACCGGGGTGATCAACGACCTGGAGGCGATCGCCGGCCATGTGAAGGCCCACGGCACCGCGCTGACCATCGCCGACTGCGTGACCAGCCTCGGCGCCTGCAACGTGCCGATGGATGCCTGGGGCATCGACGTGATCGGCTCGGGTTCGCAGAAGGGCTACATGATGCCGCCGGGCCTGGCCTTCGTGGCCATGAGCGACAAGGCCTGGGAGGCCTACAGCCGCTCCGACCTGCCGAAGTTCTATCTGGATCTGGGCAAGTACCGCAAATCGGCCAAGGCCGACAGCAACCCCTTCACGCCGGCGATCAACCTCTACTTCGCCCTCGAGGCAGCGCTGGAGATGATGCAGAAGGAAGGCCTGGAGGGGATCTTCTCCCGCCATGCCCGCCACCGCGCCGCCGCTCAGGCCGGCATGAAGGCGATCGGCCTGCCCCTCTATGCCGCCGAAGGCCACGGCAGCCCGGCGATCACCGCCGTGGCCCCCGAGGGCATCGACGCCGAGGCGATGCGCAAGGCCGTGAAGGAGCGCTTCGACATCCTGCTGGCCGGCGGCCAGGACCACCTCAAGGGCAAGGTGTTCCGCATCGGCCACCTGGGCTTCGTCTGCGACCGCGACGTGCTCACCGCCGTGGCGGCGATCGAAGCCACCCTGCAGGGCCTGGGCCTGCACAAGGGCACCGCTGGCGCCGGCGTGGCGGCGGCCGCGGCGGCCCTGGCCCAGGGCTGAGCCTGAGGTAAGGAGCCGAGGACCTGAAGGTCTGAAGACCTGAGACGGCAGGGCGCCCATTCCCGTGGCGCCCTGCTAAAGTTCTTTCTATGCGGGTGTAATTCAGCGGTAGAATGTCAGCTTCCCAAGCTGAACGTCGCCGGTTCGAGCCCGGTCACCCGCTTCCAACCGACCAACTCAATAACCTCGCCGTTGAACAACAGCGGGGGTTAGGGCCTTCTGCTCAGCCGATGCCTTACAAACAAAAGCATGGGCAATGCAATCAATAGAACAGAGGCCACCATACTGGCCAGCACATATTGCTCCGGGGCACAGCGCAAAGCGATTGCAGCAAGCAGGCCAGCCTCTGCCATTGCCAGTTTTCTGGCGTGCTGAATCCAGCAGTGTTGCGGAGAGCGGCAACTAAGGGTTTGCCATAGATCGTTTCCTGCATCCAACAAAGGAACAGCTGCAATCAACGGCACAACAATCAGGTACAACGAGCTCTTACCCTTATCAGGGATGATCTGCCAGAATGCAATCACAAAAATGCAGCATGCGGCCAGCTCAACCAGCGACAGGACAACATCAAGCCAGGAAATCTTACTGACACGTGCCGCGTCACGACGTGACCAGACCCGCCATCCCGAAAGCGCCAGATAGAGAGCAAAGGTATTGGTTGCGGCAGTGGCCATCACACCGATCTCCCTGAAGCTGAGCGTGCTGGCGACGTTGTATAGATCGGGAACCTGATTCAGCTTTGCCCATGGACGAGATACGACTAGATCGAAAATTTCATCAAGATCAAGCAAGTAGCCAGTCAGGCAGATAATCACAAACGCACCGACAAATACCCTGCCAGAAATCCTGTGCCAGGACGTACCCTTCCTGGCTCCTATCGCCAGCGGAAAGGCAAGTAGCGCACCGATATAACCCGCTGCGACATGAACAGCCAGCTCAAACGAAACAAGCCAGTTATCCATGGCCAGGCCCTGAGATTGATTGAACCTAACAGCATCTAGTGGTGCACAACGCACGACTGACCACAAGGCACCCGCCGGGCCGCTAGGCCGCCAGCGCGGCCGGCGGATGCTGCGCCAGCACCTGCTTGAGATAGCGACCGGTGTGGCTGGTGGGGTGTTCGGCCACCTGCTCCGGTGTGCCCGTCACCACGATCTCGCCGCCCTTGTCGCCGCCTTCGGGGCCCAGGTCAATGATCCAGTCGGAGCAGCGAATCACATCGAGGTTGTGCTCGATCACCAGGATCGAATTGCCCTTGTCCACCAGCCGCTGCATCACCTCCATCAGCTTGTGCACGTCGTAGAAGCTGAGGCCGGTGGTGGGTTCGTCGATCAGGTAGAGGGTCTTGCCGGTGGCGCGCTTGGAGAGCTCGGTGGCCAGCTTCACCCGCTGCGCCTCACCGCCGGAGAGGGTGGGGGCGGGTTGCCCCAGCTTCACGTAACCCAGGCCCACATCCACCAGGGTGCGCAGGCGATCAGCCGCCTGGGGGATGGCGGAGAACACCTCGCAGGCCTGCTCCACCGTCATCTCCAGCACATCGGCAATGGTGTGGCCCTTGTATTTCACCTGCAACGTCTCGCGGTTGTAGCGAGCGCCCTTGCAGACGTCGCACTGCACGTAGACATCCGGCAGGAAGTTCATCTCGATCACGTTGACGCCCTGGCCGCTGCAGGCCTCGCAGCGGCCGCCCTTGACGTTGAAGCTGAACTGACCCACCTGATAGCCGCGGGCCTTGGCCTCCACCGTGGCGGCGAACACCTGGCGGATCGGATCGAAGGCGCCGGTGTAGGTGGCGGGGTTGGAGCGGGGTGTGCGGCCGATCGGCGACTGGTCGATCACGATCACCTTGTCGATCGCCTTGATGCCCTTCAGCTCCTGCACACCGGCCGGGAACGGCACCTTGAGCCCCAGCTTGTGCTCCAGGGCCGGATGCAACAGCTCGTTGACCATCGTGCTCTTGCCGCTGCCGCTCACGCCGGTGACGCAGACCAGGCGACCGAGCGGGAACTCCACGTCGAAGCCGCTGAGGTTGTTGCGTTCGCAGCCCACAAGCGTCAGCTTGCGGCTGCCGCTGCTGCGCCGCTCCGCCGGTGTGGGGATGGCACGGCGACCGCTGAGGTAGGCACCGGTCAGCGACTCCTCGGCATTGAGCAGGGTGTCGATATCCCCTTCAGCGACGATGTGCCCGCCATGCACGCCGGCACCGGGACCGATGTCGACGATGTGATCGGCGGCACGGATCGTGTCCTCGTCGTGCTCAACGACGATCAGGGTGTTGCCCAGGTCACGCAGCTTGACCAGGGTGTTCAGCAGCCGGTCGTTGTCGCGCTGGTGCAGGCCGATGCTCGGCTCATCGAGCACGTAGAGCACACCGGTGAGGCCAGCGCCGATCTGGGTGGCCAGGCGGATGCGCTGCGCTTCACCGCCGCTGAGCGTCATCGCCGGACGATCCAGGCTGAGGTAATCGAGGCCTACATCCAGCAGGAACTTCAGGCGCAGGCGGATCTCGCGCAGCACCAGATCACCGATCTGGATCTGGCGGGCGCTGAGCAACGGCTCGGCGCCCTCGCTGGCGCCCACCCCCATCAGCTCCTCGATCCGGCGCAGGCTCTCGCCGACGCTGGTGCTGGTGAGCTCATGGATCCGGTAGGGCCCCACCCGCACCGCCAGGGCCTCGGGCTTGAGGCGCAGGCCGTGGCAGCTGGCGCAGGGCACCAGCTCCAGGAACTTCTCCAGCTTCTGACGCACCGATTCGCCGCTGGCATCGCGCAGCTGCCGCTCCAGGATCGGCAGGATCCCCTCGAACGGGCGCAGGTAGGTCTGCGCCTTGCGGTAGCGACTGTCGGCCTGGATCGCGATCGGCTCCTCGGAGCCGTGCAGCAGCACCCGATGCTGTTCGGGCGTGAGCTCGTTCCAGGGGGTCTTGATCTCGAAGCCGAAGGCCTCACCCACCGAGTAGAGCAGCGAGAAGTAGTAGGCGTTGTCCTTCTCGGCCCAGGGGGCCACGGCCGCATACACCGGCAGGCTCGGATCAGGGATCACCCGCTCGGCGGTGAACCGGCGCAGGTGGCCGATGCCGTGGCAGTCGGGGCAGGCGCCGTAGGGGCTGTTGAACGAGAACAGCCGCGGCGACAGCTCCTCCATCACGGCGCCATGCACCGGGCAGGCGAAGTTCTCCGAATAGAGCCGTTCGCGCTCGATCGTCTCCGGCAGCTCCTCGCCGGCCTTGGGCACCACCTCGACCAGGGCCAGGCCATCGCCGCGCTTGAGGGCCGTGCGCAGTGAATCGGTGAGCCGTTCCTGAATGCCCTCGCGGGACACCAGGCGATCGACGACCACCTCGATGTTGTGGGACTGGTTCTTGTCGAGCTCGATGTTGTCGGCCAGCTCGCGCACCTCGCCGTTGATGCGCACGCGGGCGAAGCCCTCGGCCACCAGCCCGGAGAGCAGCTTGACGTGGGTGCCCTTCTTGCCGCGCACCACCGGTGCCAGCAGCTGGTAACGGGTGCCCTCCGGCAACTGCAGGATCTGATCGACCATCTCATCGATCGACTGGGGCCGGATCGAGCGGTCGCACTCCGGGCAGTGGGGTTCGCCGGCCCGGCCGAACAGCAGGCGCAGGTAGTCCTGGATCTCGGTGACCGTGCCGACCGTGGAGCGGGGGTTGTGGCTGGTCGACTTCTGATCGATCGAGATCGCCGGCGACAACCCCTCGATCGCGTCGACATCCGGCTTGTCGACCTGGCCGAGGAACTGGCGGGCATACGCCGAAAGACTCTCGACGTAGCGGCGCTGACCTTCGGCGAAGATCGTGTCGAAGGCCAGGGAGCTCTTGCCGCTGCCGCTCACACCGGTGAACACCACCAGGCGGTTGCGCGGGATGGTGACGTCGACGTTCTTGAGGTTGTGCTGGCGGGCGCCGCGCACCCGGATCACATCCTCCAGCGAACCGCCGTTGAGGGCCTGCAGCGCCGCCTTCTCAGACACGCTCTGGGCGAGGGCGCGGGGCATGCAGCCGGCTCGGGAACGGCTGATTCTACGGAGGCTGAGCCGGCCTCCGGCCTGGGCCTAGGCCACCCGCTCCAGCAGGCTGGCGGCATAGCGGCGGGCGGCTCCGGTGTCGCCACCGGCCAGTTCCACCAGCTCCGCCTGACGGGCCTGAGTGTCCTGCAGTCGGGACACTCGCGTGTGGGTGACGCCGTCGAGCACCTCCTTGGCAACCCGGAAGTGGTGATCGGCGGCGGCCGCCAGCAGGGGCTGGTGGGTGACGCAGAACACCTGACGGTGCCGGGCCAGGCGCTGCAGCAGCTCCGCCATGGCGCCGCTGACCCGCCCGCTGACGCCGGTGTCGATCTCATCGAACAGCAGGGTCACATCCGGATCGGCGGCGGCCAGGCAGGTCTTGAGGGCCAGCAGGAAGCGCGACATCTCACCACCCGAAGCCACCTCCGCCAGGGGAGCCGGCGTCTGGCCGGGATTGGCCGAAAACAGGAACTGCACCGCATCGGCTCCCTCCTCACCGGGCGCAGCCGGCTCGATCACCACGGCGAAGCGCACCGCGGCCAGGCCCATCGGCCGCAGGGCCGCCATCAGCTGTTCCTCCAGGCTGGAGGCAGCGCCGCGGCGCGCCTCCGTGAGGGCAGTGTTGGCGCGATCGCGGGCCGCACGGGCCAGGTCCTCGGCCTGCTCCAGGGCCTGCAGCGAGGCCGCTGCCACGTCGGGAGCCAGCTGCAGGCGCAGACTGTCACGCAGCTCGATCAGAGCGGCCAGGTCGAGGCCGTGGCGCCGCTCCAGCGTCTTGAGCTCGGCCATGCGCTGCTGCAGCTCCGCCAGGCTGGCGGGATCGCTCTCCAGGGCGGAGCCGTAGTGATCGAGATCTCGGCTGAGATCCTGCAGGGTGGCCCGGGCGGCAACACAGGCGTCCAACAGGGGCTGGAGCGAGCCATCCAGACCTGCCATCAGCTGGAGCTCCTGCTCACAGACGGCCAGATGATCGAGGGCGGCCGGGGCCGCATCGGCCCCGAGCTGCAGGCGACCCTGCAGGGTCATCACCCCTTCCTGCAGCCGCACGCCATGGGCAAGGCGATCCTGCTCGGCCTGCAGCTGCTGACGTTCGTTGGGATCGCTGAGGGCGGCTGCCTCCAGATCCTCCAGCAGCTGCTCCTGGCGCTCTCGCTCCCGTTCGCAGCGTTGCTGGTCCTCCCGGGCCGCCGCCAGGTCCGTCTCCGCCTGTCGCCACAGCCGCCAGGCCTGGCGGCTCTGCTCAAGCAGAGGCTGCAGCGGTTCGCCTGCGAAGCGATCCAGCCAGCGGCGCTGCTGACCGGGGCGGGCCAGCTGCTGGGTCTGGCCCTGCACGGTGAGATCGAGCAGCAACGGCCGCAGCTCCAGCACCTGGGCGCGGCTGATGGCGACACCATTGAGGCGATTGCGGCTGATCAGCCGCTCGGGCGAGCGTCGCCATTCGCGGCAGAGCAGCAGCTCCCCGTTCTCAGGCTCAAGCTCCTGAGCCTCCAGCCAGGCCCGCAGGGCCGGGGTGAGGCTGAAGCTGGCCTCGATCAGGGCCCGTTCCGACTGCGGCCGCAGCAACCGGGCGCCACGGCTGCCCTCGGCACCACCCAGCAGGGCATCCAGGGCATCCAGCAGCAACGACTTGCCGGCGCCGGTCTCACCGGTGAGCACCGTGAAGCCGGACCCGAAGCCCAGCTCCAGCGACTCGATCAGGGCGATGTTCTCCAGCCGCAGACCCGTGAGCACGAGCCCTCCAGTAGAACAGGTGTACCTCTGTACGGTAGCGGGTCTGAAGGGTTTGATCCAGCGGAAGCAGACGGCCGGAAGCAGAGGGTGGGAAGCAGACGCTGTCAGCCACAGCCACAGCCACAGCCACAGCAACGGCAACGGCGCCTGCCAGCCAGAATCGTGATCCATCCGATGGCCCGACCCCAGCGCCGATGTCCCTCACCGCCGCTGAACAGGCCCTGGCCACGATGCGCTCCTCAGTGCTGGGAGACGAGGACGAGCCTCAGGAACACAGTCCATTGGAGGCAGCGATGGCCGCCGGCGTCCCGACACCGGCACCCACCCCAGCACCCCCGGAACCGATCCAGACCAGGACGAGCAAGGACAAACGCCGCAACGAGGAGCTGAGCGATTTCCTGGAGGCCGCGGGCCTGTTGGAGTACGACCCGGCGGCGATCACCCGGATCTATGCCGGCCACCCGCAACGGCTGCTGCGCCGGCTCTGGCAAACGCTGGTGCCGATCGGCCTGTATCTGTTCAGCATCGGCATCGACTGGCTGACCCGCCGCCTCGCCGATCCCGTTCACGCGCGTGCCCGCGCCCGCGAGGCGGCCGATCTGGTGGCATCACTGGGTCCCGCCTTCATCAAGGCCGGCCAGGCCCTTTCCACCCGGCCGGACATCGTGCCGCCCCTGCTGCTCGAGGAGCTGGCCCAGCTGCAGGACCAGCTGCCCGGTTTCGAGCCGGCCCTGGCGATGGCCTGCATTGAAGAGGATCTCGGGGCACCTGTGGAGGCCATTTTCACCGAACTGGAGCGTGAACCGATCTCCGCGGCCTCCCTCGGGCAGGTGCACCGCGGCGTGCTGATCAGCGGTGAGAAGGTGGCGGTGAAGGTGCAGCGACCAGGCCTGCGCGAACAGATCACGCTCGATCTCTACATCGTGCGCAACATCGCGGCCTGGCTGAACCGCAATGTACGCCTGATTCGCTCCGATCTCGTGGCCCTGATCGATGAACTGGGTCGCCGCGTATTCGAGGAGATGGACTACTGCAACGAAGCCACAAACGCCGAAACATTCGCCGCCCTGCACGCCCACAACCCGCGCATTGCCGTGCCGCGCATCCACCGGCATGCCACCGCCAGGCGGGTGTTGACCATGGAATGGATTGACGGTGTCAAACTCACCAATCTGGAAGCGGTGCGCCAGCTGGGCATTGACCCGGACGACATGGTGAGCGTTGGCGTGAACTGCAGCCTTCAACAGCTGCTGGAGCATGGCTTCTTCCACGCCGATCCCCATCCCGGCAACCTGCTGGCCCTGGCGGATGGTCGCCTGGCCTATCTCGATTTCGGCATGATGAGCGAGGTGAGCCGCGAGGCGCGCACCGGCCTGATCCAGGCGGTCGTTCATCTAGTGAACCGCAATTTCGGCAAGCTGTCGAAGGACTTCGTCAGCCTCGGATTCCTGGCGGAAGATGTGAATCTTGAGCCGATCGTACCGGCGTTTGAACAGGTGTTCGGCCAGGCCCTGGAGATGGGCGTCAGCCGGATGGATTTCAAAGCTGTCACCGATGATCTATCCGGTGTGATGTATCGCTTCCCGTTCCGCGTACCGCCGTACTACGCCCTGATCATCCGTTCCCTAGTCACACTGGAGGGAATTGCCCTGAGCGTGGACCCGGACTTCAAGATTCTCGGTGCCGCCTATCCCTACTTCGCCCGACGCCTGATGGAGGACCCTGATCCACAGCTGCGCAACAGCCTGCGTGAAATGCTGTTCGATGGCGAAATCTTCCGCTGGCAGCGACTCGACAATCTGATCAGCAGTGCCGCCAGCGGTGCACAACTGGACCTCGAGAACCTGCTGGATCAGGTGCTCGATTTTCTGTTCTCCGCCAACGCCGGCCTGCTGCGCAGCCAGCTGGTGGAGGCGGTGGTGAACCAGATGGATGCCCTGGGCTGGCAGACCGCCCTGCGGGTCAGCCAGCGGCTGCCAGAGCGGCTGCTGCCTCCGGGTCTGCGCCGGCGCGAACCGGTGCTCAGCAGCGACATCGAACTGCTCTCGCTCGAGCCGATCCAGCGGCTGGTGGCGATTCTGCGCCAGCTTCCGGGCTTTGAGCCTCAGCTGCTGCTGCGACGCATCCCGCGCCTGCTCCAGGAACAGGAGCTGCGCCGCATGGGTGCCGATCTGGCCCGCGGCCTGGCCGAGCGCAGCGTGGTGCGACTGCTGCGGGATGTGCTGGTGGGTCCCGGAACGACCCCAGGCCGCGCCTAGGGTTTCGCAACGCCCAGCTCCCCCGACGACCGTCATGGCCCCACGCAAGCGCCAGCGTCTGGTTGCCGCCCTGGCCAGTGCCGGGCTGCTGGCTTCAGCGCTGCTGCCGCCAGCCAGCCAGGCCGCCGAGAATCTGGTGTTCGTGAGCGGCGCCTTCCGGCGCTCCATTCCGGTGGCCGATCTGGAGTATCTGGCCAACACCGGCAACGCCCGCGGCCTCCTGGCGGATGTGATGGCCTTCGCCAAACAGAAGCCAGCGGACATGGCCAAGCTGCTTCGCTCGGAGCTCAGCCTGCCGGTGGTGCTCACCAGCCGGCTGCTGAACACCCGCATCGGTGAGGCCCTGCTGGCCCGGGTGGCCCAGATCATCTATCCGCTCAAGGCCAGTCGCGCCGGCATCCCGGCCCTGAGGGCCAGCGTGATCAACGGTCTGGTGGCGGGCAACGGCAAGCTCAGCGCCGTGGGCTTCCTGCAGGCCTACCCGGTGGATGAGCTGGAGGTGAGCATCCCAGCCCTGCTGGAGGTGATCAGGAAGGCCAGTTCGATCAGCCAGCTGGTGACCTACTTCACCGATTCACCCCTGGATGGGCTGCGCGGCGGGGCCGAGGCGGGGGGCTCAGCCGAAGCACCCCAGAAACCCGCCCCGTAGATTCGCTCTCAGACCGTTTCTACCGCCCGTGCCCCTGCTGTCCTCCCTACGCCGGCGCCTGGGAGCCAGCCGGCCGGCCATGCAGGACTGGCCTGGCCTGATCGAGGGCTACCGCAAGTGGCTGCCGGTGAGCGACACGACACCGGTGATCACCCTGCGCGAGGGGGCCACACCCCTGATCCCGGCGCCGGTGATCGCCGAACGCATCGGCCGGGGCGTCAAGGTCTTCCTCAAGTACGACGGCCTCAACCCCACCGGCTCCTTCAAGGACCGGGGCATGACCATGGCCATCTCCAAGGCCAAGGAAGCCGGCTCAGAGGCAGTGATCTGCGCCAGCACGGGCAACACCTCCGCCGCCGCCGCCGCCTACGCCCGCCGGGGCGGCATGCGTGCCTTCGTGCTGATTCCCGATGGCTACGTGGCCCAGGGCAAGTTGGCCCAGGCGCTGCTCTACGGCGCCGAGGTGCTGGCGGTGAAGGGCAACTTCGACCGGGCCCTGGCGATCGTGCAGGAGGTGGCCAACCAGTACCCGATCACCCTGGTGAACTCGGTGAACCCTTACCGCCTGCAGGGGCAGAAGACCGCCGCCTTCGAGGTGGTGGATGCCCTGGGTGAGGCGCCCGACTGGCTGTGCATCCCCGTGGGCAACGCCGGCAACATCAGCGCCTACTGGATGGGCTTCAACGAATACAAGGCAGCAGGCCACAGCCGCCGCCTGCCGCGGATGATGGGCTTCCAGGCCGCCGGTTCGGCACCGCTGGTTCTCGGCCACACCGTGGAACAGCCGGACACGATCGCCACGGCGATCCGGATCGGCAATCCCGTGAACCGCGACAACGCCCTGAAGGTGCGCAGCGAGAGCGGCGGTGAATTCATGGCCGTCACCGACACCGAGATCATCGAGGCCTACAAGCTGCTGGGCAGCGGTGAAGGGGTGTTCTGCGAACCCGCCAGCGCCGCCTCCGTGGCCGGCCTGCTCAAGCGGCGCGAGGAGGTTCCCGCAGGGGCCACGGTGGTGTGCGTGCTGACCGGCAACGGCCTCAAGGACCCCACCACGGCGATCGAGCACAACGATTCCAAGTTCCACACCGGTCTGGAGCCGGATACCGCCACGGTGGCACGCGTGATGGGCTTCTAGAACCGCACGGACCTGCAGCTCAGGCAGCAGACGCGACCAGGGCACCACTCCCCCCGACCGCTGAGGCTCACCTCAGCGGTTTTTTTGTGTCAAAACGCCGCTGGCCGCGGCCAGCCAATTCACAAAGCGCCTGTCCACAACCCGTGGAAAACTCCGCTGGTGACAGGGAAAATGAGCGCCATTCGAAGACCTCGATCGGCGCCAGGTTTTCCCCAACCCCGGGAATCTCGGGAAACCGTTGCTGCGGCCGGAATTCCACGGCTGTTTTCCGCAGGGGTGTGAATGAAAAAATCAGTCGTAGCAAGGGTTCTGGTGGGTTACTCGGACTTTCCCCAGGCTCTACGGCTACGGATTTGGATCTTTTGTCTTTCAATCTCTTGATCCGTTAAGCAGTCGGCTGGGGAATGCGCTGGGGATTCCCAGGTCGGCCCGTTGCGGATCGGGACGCTCTGTGGAAGCGTGGGGGTCCCTTCCGCCCTGCCATGAAGCTGGTCTGCTCCCAGGCCGAACTCAATGCCAGCCTCCAGCTGGTGAGCCGGGCCGTGGCAGGGCGACCCACCCATCCGGTGCTCGCCAACGTCCTGCTCACCGCCGATGCCGGTACCGGCCGCCTCAGCCTGACCGGCTTCGATCTGAGCCTCGGCATTCAGACCAGCTTGTCCGCCTCGGTGCACAGCAGCGGCGCCATCACCCTGCCGGCCCGCCTGTTCGGTGAGATCGTGGCCCGGATGCCTGCAGACAGCCCGATCAGCCTCAGCTGTGAGGACGGCAGTGAGCAGGTGGAGCTCACCAGTGCCTCCGGGAGCTATCAGATGCGCGGCATGCCGGCGGACGACTTCCCCGAGCTGCCTCTGGCCCAGAGCAGCACTCCGATCCGCCTGGATCCAGATGTGTTGGTCAAGGGTCTGCGCGGCACCCTGTTTGCCAGCAGTGGTGACGAGGCCAAGCAGTTGCTCACCGGCGTCCACCTGGGTCTTGATGACCAGGGCCTGGAGTGCGCCGCCACCGACGGCCACCGCCTGGCGGTGCTGCGGTTGGAGAACAGCGGCGAGGGCCGTGGCGCTGCCGCCGAGCCCGGTGATGAACCGCCGCTCCTGCTCGATGTCACCGTGCCGGCCCGCTCCCTGCGGGAGCTGGAGCGCCTGTTGTCCGGCCGCGGCAGCGGTGATGCCGTGAGCCTGTTCTGTGATCGGGGTCAGGTGGTGTTCCAGTGGGCCGATCAGGTGCTCACCAGTCGCAGCCTCGACGGCACCTACCCGAACTACCGCCAGCTGATCCCGGAGAGCTTCGCCCGCACCCTCACGCTCGATCGTCGCGGCCTGGTGGGAGCCCTTGAACGGGTGGCGGTGCTGGCCGACCAACACAACAACGTGGTCAAGCTCAGCAGCGATCCCGTGGCCGGCCAGCTGGCCATCAGCGCCGACGCCCAGGATGTGGGCAGCGGTTCGGAAGCGCTCGCCGCCGATGTGAGCGGGGATGCGATTCAGATCGCCTTCAACGTCCGCTACGTGCTTGAAGGTCTCAAGGCCATGGGCTCAGAGCGGGTGGAGCTGCGCTGCAACGCCCCCACCACGCCGGTGGTGCTGGCCCCCCACGACGATCCCACCTTCACCTACCTGGTGATGCCGGTCCAGATCCGCCAGTGAGTTCTTCCAGCGGCAGACTGGTCCCGTGAGCCTTCCTGAGCAGCTTCTTCTCAGCGATCTGCTGCGCCGTCGGGTGCGCTGTGATCAGGGTCTCGATCACGGCCCCGGCAGCGAAGCCTGGATGCATCCGCCGGTGCACCGCCTGCTGGGCTGGATCAGCCGGCCCTCCGGCCTGGGAGATCAGCGTCTGGCCTGGCGCCTCGATCAGTTGCGCGGCCTTGCTGATCAGGAGTTGTTTGTGCAGGGGGATGGCTGCAGCACCAATCCGAGCACGGTGGACCGCCTTCCCACCCTGATCGGTGCCTCCGTTCTGGGCCGCGCCGGCAGCCCGCTGGGCCGGCTCGTGGATGCCGCCGTGGAGCTCCATACCGGCCGCATCCTTCACTACCTGGTGGCCCGCAGTGATCCCCGTCTGCCCGGCAGCAGCCGCTGGCGCCTCAGCCCCGAGCGGATCGTCGATCAGCAGCCCGGCCAGGTGGTCACCGCCCTTGAGGGCCTGGATGATCTGCCCCTGGCCCGCGCCAGCGTGCGCCAGGAGTTTCTGCGCCGATCGCGGCGCTGGCGCGATCAGATGCAGGAGGAGAGTGTCCGCCTGCGCGATCAGGTGCAGCAGGTGGGCGATCGCTTTGAGGAGCGCCTGGAGGGTTGGCTGGAGGAACCGCCCTGGGACCCCGATGAGCAGCCGGATCGTTCAGCGGAGGCCGAGGCCTGGGACGACTGGCCTGAGGCGGATCCGGAGCCCGGAGCCTGGAGCGATCGCCCCGAGAGCACTCCGCGGCGGCGACGTCCGGCGCCGGTTCGCCGCGAGGATTCAGAGCAGGATCCCTGGTTCTGAAGCGCGTTCCGGTGCGCGGCGCCGGACGCCGGTGAGTCGCTCGGCAAGACTGGTGACATTCAGCCCGCCCGAGAGTCCGTGGTCGCCGCTCCCGAGTACGCCGCCCCCGCCTATTCCGTTCCCGAGGCCCTCAGGAAGGAGAACCTCAGCCAGGCCGACTACGACGAGATCTGCCGCCGTCTCGGCCGCGCCCCCAACCGCGCCGAGCTGGGCATGTTCGGCGTGATGTGGTCGGAGCACTGCTGCTACCGCAACTCGCGGCCCCTGCTGCAGGGCTTCCCCACCACCGGCCCCCGCATCCTGGTGGGCCCCGGCGAGAACGCCGGTGTGGTGGATCTGGGCGAGGGTCAGCGCCTGGCCTTCAAGATCGAGAGCCACAACCACCCCTCGGCGGTCGAGCCGTTCCAGGGGGCCGCCACCGGTGTGGGCGGCATCCTGCGCGACATCTTCACGATGGGCGCCCGGCCGATCGCTCTGCTCAACGCCCTGCGCTTCGGACCCCTGGAGGACGAGCGCAATGTGGGCCTGATGGAGGGTGTGGTCGCCGGCATCGCCCACTACGGCAACTGCGTGGGCGTGCCCACCGTGGGCGGTGAGGTGGCCTTCGATGCCAGCTATTCCGGCAACCCGCTGGTGAACGCCATGGCCCTCGGGCTGATGGAAACCGAGCAGATCGTCTGCTCCGGCGCCGAGGGCGTGGGCTATCCGGTGGTCTATGTGGGCAGCACCACCGGCCGCGATGGCATGGGCGGCGCCAGTTTTGCCTCGGCCGAGCTCACCGAGGCCTCCCTCGATGACCGCCCCGCCGTGCAGGTGGGTGATCCCTTCCTGGAGAAGGGCCTGATCGAGGCCTGCCTGGATGCCTTCCAGAGCGGCGATGTGGTGGCCGCCCAGGACATGGGCGCCGCCGGCCTCACCTGCAGTTGCTCGGAGATGGCCGCCAAGGGCGGCCTGGGCATTGAGCTGGATCTCGATCGCGTGCCCGCCCGTGAGGCCGGCATGACCCCCTACGAGTTCCTGCTCAGCGAATCCCAGGAGCGGATGCTGTTCGTGGTCAAGCCCGGCCGCGAGCAGGCCCTGATGGAGCGCTTCACCCGCTGGGGCCTGCAGGCCGCGGTGGTGGGCCGTGTGCTGCAGGAGAACGTCGTGCGGGTGCTGCAGAAGGGCCAGGTGGCCGCCGAGGTGCCCGCCAGCGCTCTGGCGGACGACACCCCGATCAACCGCCACGAGCTGATCAGTGAGCCGCCGGCCGAGATCCAGGCCCACTGGCGCTGGAGCGAGGCCGAGCTGCCCGCCGCCGGCCCCAACGGGATCACTCCCACCGCCGGTGCCCGCGCCGGGAAGCCCACCAGCTGGAACGAGGCTCTGCTGGAGCTGCTCGACGATCCCACCATCGCCTCCAAGCGCTGGGTGTACCGCCAGTACGACCACCAGGTGCAGGCCAACACGGTGGTGCCCCCCGGTGGCGCCGATGCGGCCGTGGTGCGGCTGCGCCCCCAGCTGGGTGAGGGCTCCCTGGCCCAGGCCACGCGTGGCGTTGCGGCCGTGGTGGATTGCCCCAACCGCTGGGTGGCCCTCGATCCCGAGCGCGGTGGTATGGCGGCCGTGGCCGAGGCGGCCCGCAACCTGAGCTGCGTGGGCGCTGAGCCCCTGGCCGTCACCGACAACCTCAACTTCCCCTCACCGGAAACCCCCACCGGCTACTGGCAGCTGGCGATGGCCTGCCGCGGCCTGTCGGCCGCCTGCTCGGCCCTGGACACGCCGGTGACGGGCGGCAACGTCTCGCTCTACAACGAGACCCGCCTGCCCGATGGCCGCATGCAGCCGATCCACCCCACGCCGGTGGTGGGCATGGTGGGTCTGGTGCACGACCTGGCGCACGTGCGCGGCCAGGCCTGGCGCGAGGCCGGTGATGTGATCTGGCTGCTGGGGGCGCCGCTGGAGGCGGGAGAGACTCCAGCCGATCCGCGCCTGGGCCTGGCCGGCAGCAGCTACCTGGAGCGGCTGCATGGCGCCGTCACGGGGCGCCCGCCCGAGATCGATCTGGCCCTGGAGCGCTCGGTGCAGGGCTTCCTGCGCCAGGCGATCGCCGCTGGCCTGGTGCGCTCCGCCCACGACCTCAGCGACGGCGGCCTGGCGGTGGCCGCAGCCGAGTGCTGCATGGCCGCCGGCCTGGGGGCCCACCTGGAGATCCCCGCCGGCGCAGCCCGCCTCGATCGGCTGCTGTTCGCCGAGGGTGGTGCCCGCATCCTGGTCAGCGTGGCGCCGGCCCAGACCGTGGCCTGGCAGGAGGCTCTCGATGCCGCCAACGCCGCGGCGCCCGGCTCCGTGCCGGCCCAGTGCCTCGGTGTGGTGGAGGCCGAGGCCGAGCTGTCGATCAGCCAGGCGGGTGCTCGCCTGCTGCAGCTGCCGGTGGCCCAGATGGGGGAGCGCTTCGAGCAGGCGATCCCGCGTCGGATGGGTGTCGACCTCCCACCAACAGCCTGAGCGACCTCCCAAGCATCTGCACAGCCCAGGCCCGAGAACAGGCCGCTGACAACCCCTGAGGCACAATGTTGAAGCAAATCAAAAGGTGGGACCTGCTGTGAGCCAGCGACAGCCCGGTGCCGATCCCACCGCCATGTCAACACTCTCTGAAGTCGTGGCGGAGCGTCCCGATAAGCCGGAGGAGGCCTGCGGGGTGTTCGCGGTGCTGGCGGCGGATCAGCCCGTGGCCAATCTCACCTACTTCGGTCTCTACGCCCTGCAGCACCGCGGTCAGGAATCGGCTGGCATCGCCGTGTTCGACGGTCCCCAGGATGGCCGTCTGCAGGTGCGCCTGCACAAGGACATGGGCCTGGTCAGTCAGGTGTTCGATCAGGAGGTGCTCGAGCGCCTGCCGGGTCACCTGGCCATCGGCCACAACCGCTACTCCACCACCGGCAGCAGCAAGGCCTGCAACGCCCAGCCGGTGGTGCTCAACACCCGCCTCGGCGCCTTCGCCTTCGCCCACAACGGCAACCTGGTCAACGCGGCAGAGCTGCGCCAGGCCATCGCCGCCGATACCCCCGAGGTGGAGTTCACCTCCACCACCGATTCGGAGTTGATCGCCTTTGCGATTCAGCGAGCGGTCAACGGCGGGCTCGACTGGGATGCAGCCATCCGCGTCGCCGCCGAACGCTGTCGCGGCGCCTTCAGTCTGGTGATCGGCACCCCCGAGGGTCTGTTCGCCCTGCGCGACGGCCATGGCATCCGGCCGCTGGTGTTCGGCCACATGGGTGAGCCCGATCAAGCCCAGTGGGTGGTGAGCAGTGAGACCTGCGGTCTCGACATCATCGGCGCCGTCTACGACGGCGATGTGCAGCCCGGCGAGATCATCCATTTCCGCCTGGGTGACGCCACTCCCAGCCGCAGCCCCTGGACCAGCGAACCCGCCAAGCTGTGCGTGTTCGAGATGATCTATTTCGCCAGGCCTGACAGCCGTTTCTTCGGCGAGTCGCTCTACAGCTACCGGGTGCGCATCGGTGAGGCCCTGGCCCGCGAAACCCCGGTCGAGGCCGACATCGTGATCGGTGTGCCCGATTCCGGAATCCCGGCGGCGATCGGTTACTCGCAGCTGAGCGGCATTCCCTTCGGTGATGGCCTGATCAAGAACCGCTATGTGGGCCGCACCTTCATTCAACCCACCCAGGCGATGCGCGAGGCGGGCATCCGCGTCAAGCTCAACCCCCTGCCCGATGTGCTCGCGGGTAAGCGGGTGGTCGTGATCGACGACTCGATCGTGCGCGGCACCACCAGCCGCAAGCTGGTGGCCGCCATTCGCGATGCCGGCGCCACCGAGGTGCACATGCGGATCAGCTCTCCCCCGGTGACGCACCCCTGCTTCTACGGCATCGACACCGACACCCAGGACCAGCTGATCGCCGCCCGCCTCACCCTGGCCGAGATCGCTGCCCACCTCGGTGTTGACTCTCTCGCCTACCTCAGCAAGGAAGGCATGGTTGAGGCGGCCCAGGCGAACAGCGGCCACTTCTGCACCGCCTGCTTCGACGGTGCCTATCCGATCGCCATGGATGAGAGCGTCAGCGGCAGCAAGCTGATGCTGGAGCCCAAGGGGATCGCGGCCACCCTCTGAGCCAGAGGCGTTCCAAGCCCGTCACACCGGCGCTTCGGTCCCTTCCGCCTTGTGGACCACGCTGCCGCCCAGGCCGAAGGCGCTGTGAACCACCTGCAGCGCCTTCACCCCATCGGCTTCCGGCACCACGCAGCTGGTGCGGATTTCACTGGTGGCGATCATCTCGATGTTCACGCCCGCATTCGCCAGGGAGCGGAACATGCGTGCGGCGGTGCCGGCGGTGCAGGTCATGCCGGCGCCCACCGCGCTGACACGGGCGATGGCCATCCCCTCTTCGAAGCTGGCGCCGGGCCACTGGTTGAGCAGTGGTTGCAGAGTGGTGCGGGCCCGCTCCAGGTCGTCGCGCTTGAGGCAGAAGCCCATGTCGCGGCTCTGGTGCTCCCCGCTGCCGTGCAGACGCTCCGATTGCACGATGGCATCCAGGCTGATGCCGGCATCGGCCAGGGTGCGGCATACGGCCGCCGCCGTG
>RFPK01000011.1 GCA_009926195.1 Synechococcaceae bacterium WB4_1_0192
GGAGCTGGGGCTGGAGCTGCCGGCCGCTGCGCCAGATGCGCTGGCCTGGCTGGATGAGGCCCTGAGCCACACTTCCGCCGGCCTCGCCCGCAACCACGAACGCCTGGAATTTCTCGGCGACGCGGTGCTGCGGCTGGCGGCCTCGGAATTCCTGGCCCGCGAGCGACCCCAGCTGAACGTGGGCCAGAGCTCCAGCCTGCGGGCCCAGCTGGTGAGCGACCGCTGGCTGGCCGAGCTGGGCGAACGCTGCGGCGTGGAGCGGGTGCTGCGCATTGGCGCCGTGGCCGCTGGCGACCAGACCGGCCGCGCCACCCTGCGGGCCGAGGCCTGTGAAGCCGTGATCGGTGCGCTCTACCGGATCTGGGGCAACCTCGAACCGGTGCAGAGCTGGCTGACGCCCCACTGGCAGCGCAGCCTGGCTGAGCTGACGGCCGACCCGCATCGGCACAACTGGAAATCAGCCCTGCAGGAATGGAGCCAGGCGGCCCGGCTGGGTCTGCCGAGCTACCACAGCGAGGAGCGCAGCCGCAGCCACGGCGACCCGCGCCGTTTCCACTGCCGCGTCAGCCTGGGGGAGCGCCTGCTCGGTGAAGGCTGGGGCGGGTCCCGCCGGCTGGCGGAACAGGAGGCGGCCCGCTCGGCCCTGGCGGGTCTTGGGGTCGGCGGCGCTGCCGGCTCCTGATTCAGACCTGCTCCAGCGTGCGCAGCGGCAGGGTCACCAGCTTGTCCCAGTTGCCACCTTCGAACAGCACGGCGGCGCTGCGGCCGCTGATGCGTTGCACGAAGCCCTGATAGCCGTTGTAGATGGAGCGGACATCGCGCACCACCACGGTGGAGCCGGGCAGGATCGGCAGGGTGTCAGCCATGGGAGGGCCCAGTCGCAGGGCCATTATCGAGGCTGGTGGGTGCAAGGTGGGTGGATGACGCAGCCAGGAATCACGCCGGAGCCGACGCCGGCCGGCGAGGAGCTGCTGGAGGTGGGTCGGATCGTGGCGGCACAGGGCCTGCGCGGTGAACTGCGCGTGAATCCGCTCAGCGATTTCCCCGAGCGCTTCACCCGCCCCGGCCCGCGCTGGCTGCGCGACCGCCAGGGCCGGGTGCAGGCCACCCAGCTGCGCAGCGGCCGCCAGCTGCCGGGCCGGGAGCTGTTCGTGATCCGCCTGGAGGGGGTCGACGACCGGGACGCCGCCGAAGCCCTGGTGGCCGTTCCCGGCGACGGACTCGATCCTCCAGCCGGCCGCAGCCGCGGGCGCGGCGGCGGGGGCCGGCACAGGCTCAGGTTCAGGCTCAAGCTCGGAACCTGCTTCCGGTCAGGTCTGGCGCGAATTGAGCTGGTCGCAGGCCCGCGCCGAGGTGGGGCGGCTGGCCCAGGGCCTGCTGGAGCGCCTGCAGTACTGGGCCCTGGCCGGGGCGGGTGAGGAGACCCTGCTGCAGCAGACCCAGCAGCGGCTGGAAGGCATCAGCGGCCTGCAACCACCGCTGCTGATCTGCAACGAGGACCACCGCTTCATCGTGGCCGAGCAGATGCGCCAGATCGGCGTGGAGCCGGCCGGGATCCTGCTGGAACCGATGGGCCGCAACACCGCTCCGGCGGTGGCGGTGGCCGCCCTGCAGGCCACCGCCTGCGGCCAGGATCCACTGCTGCTGGTGCTGGCGGCCGATCACGTGATCCGCGACGCGGCAGCCTTCCGCGCCACGGTGGAGGCCGGCATGGCAGCGGCCGAAGCGGGCCAGCTGGTGACTTTCGGGATCGTGCCCACCGCCCCGGAAACCGGCTACGGCTACATCGAAGCGGCAGAGCCCCTGGGCGGCAGCAGCGCCACGGCATCCCAGCAACCGGTGCCGATCGCCCGGTTCGTGGAGAAACCGGACCGCGCCACGGCCGAGGATTTCCTGGCCACCGGCCGCTTCACCTGGAACAGCGGCATGTTCCTGTTCCGGGCCAGCGCGATCCTGGCGGAACTGGAGCGGCTGGCCCCCGATGTGGTGAGCGCCTGCCGCGCCGCCCTGGAACGCGAGGCCACCGACCTCGACTTCCTGCGCCTCGATCGCGAGGCTTTCGCGGCCTGCCCGAACGTGGCGATCGACGTGGCGGTGATGGAGAAGACCGACCGCGGCGCGGTGCTGCCCCTGGAAGCAGGCTGGAGCGATGTGGGCAGCTGGAGCGCCCTCTGGGAAACGGCCGACCAGGACGCCGACGGCAACGTGCTGCGCGGGCGCGTGCTGCACGAACACACCCGCAACTGCTATCTGCGCAGCGAACACCGCCTGGTGGTGGGCCTCGGCGTGGAGGATCTGGTGGTGGTCGAAACCGACGACGTGGTGCTGGTGGCCCACCGCGACCGCGCCCAGGACGTCAAGGGCATCGTGGGCCTGCTCGAGCGCGAGGGCGCACGGGAGAGCAAGGCGCATCGCCGCATCTACCGCCCCTGGGGCAGCTACGACGGCGTCACCGAAGGCGAGCGCTGGCAGGTCAAGAAGATCGTGGTCAACCCCGGCGCCAGCCTGTCGCTGCAGATGCATCACCACCGCGCTGAGCACTGGATCGTGGTCAAGGGCACCGCCCTGGTGGAAAAGGAGGGACAGGAGGAGCTGGTGGGCGAGAACCAGAGCACCTACATCCCGCTCGGCTGCCGCCACCGCCTCACCAACCCGGGCCGGATCCCCGTCGAGATGATCGAGGTGCAGAGCGGCCCTTACCTCGGCGAGGACGACATCGTGCGCTTCGAGGACCGCTACGGCAGGAGTGGGGTGCCGTGCTGAGTGCGGGCGCGCCGCCGGCCAGGGCCGGAATGCGCGCCCGGACTCAGCGCGGCATCAACCCACCAGGGGGCAGGAGCTGAAGCGGGCAGAGCCGCTGAGGGCAATTAAAAAGACCTGAACCGCTCTCCCTCCTCCCAGGGAGGGGTGAGGGGACGCGCCGGGGCGGCGTTCCGGCCCTGGCCGGTGGCCGCCCCGGCGCGTCCCCTCACCCACTCACTCAACGGTGACGCTCTTGGCCAGATTGCGGGGCTGATCGACATCGAGGCCGCGGTGGGCAGCAGCTGGGCATCACGGGCCTTGGCCTCCTGGGCGTTGCTGAGCACCTTGTCGAAGACGCTACCGGGCACTGCGATCGAGACCACCGGCACCCGTGCATCGAGCAGGGCGATCGGACCGTGCTTCATCTCACCGGCGGGATAGCCCTCGGCATGGATGTAGCTGATCTCCTTGAGCTTGAGGGCACCTTCCAGAGCGATCGGGAAGTTGACGCCACGGCCCAGGAAGATCACATCCTGGGTTTCGGCGAACAGGTGGGCCAGCTGTTCGCAGCGGCGATCGTGATCCGCCACCAGGGCCCGCAGCTGCTCGGGCAGCTGGCGCAGCCCGGCTGCCAGGGCCTGCAGACGCTCCGGTGCCACACCGCGGCGCTCCGCGAAGGCCAGGGCGAGGCCATAGAAGGACAGCAGCTGGCCGAGGAAGGTCTTGGTGGCGGCAACGCCCACCTCGATGCCGGCGCCGATGTCGAGGATGTGATCCACCAGGCGTCCGAGGGAGCTCTCGGGACGATTGGTGACCCCGAGCAACCGTGGCGCGTAGGCCGGATCCGCCAGGGCCAGGCGGCGCTGCTGCTCCATCGCCAGGGCCGCGAGGGTGTCGGCCGTTTCGCCCGACTGGGTGACGCCGATCGTGAGGGTGTGGGGCGCCAGCGGCGGCGGCGCATAGCGGAATTCACTGGCGTAGAACACGCTGGTGGGGAGGCCAGCCAGCTGCTCCAGCAGGTAGGCGCCCACCTGGGCCGCATGGCGGCTGGTGCCGCAGGCCAGGATCTGGACGCGCTCCACCCCGGCGTAGACGTCGTCGTCGAGGGGCAGGGCCACCAGGCCGCCGCTCTCCGGCAGGTGCCGCGCCACCCACAGGGCGGCCGTTTCCGGCTGCTCGTGGATCTCCTTGAGCATGAAGTGGCGGAAGCTGCGCTTGTCCGCCACGTGCTCAGTGCCGCTGAGCAGGGTAGGCGTGCGCTGCACCCGGCTGCCCTGGGCGTCGTAAAGCTCGATGCCCAGGGGGGTGAGCAGGGCCACCTCGCCATCCTCGAGGGGCAGGATCGTGCGGGTGAAGCCGGCCAGGGCGGGCGTGTCGCTGGCGCAGAGGAACTCCCCCTCGCCCAGGC
This sequence comes from Synechococcaceae bacterium WB4_1_0192, assembly GCA_009926195.1. GTDB lineage: Bacteria > Cyanobacteriota > Cyanobacteriia > PCC-6307 > Cyanobiaceae > Vulcanococcus. Next base: position 4,151 of record RFPK01000011.1, read on the forward strand.
CGATCAGCAGCGGCGCGGCGCGGCGGGCCACCACCAGGGCCCCGGGCAGCTCAGCCCAGAGCACCGCCAGGGCGTAGGCACCATGCAGCCGCGGCAGCACCGCCTGGAGGGCCTCCAGCAGCAGGGCGCCGCTGGCGGGACGACCGCCCATGCGCAACCGTTCCAGCTCGCGGCTGAAGAGGTGCGGAATCACCTCGGTGTCGGTGTCGGAGCGGAACACCACACCCTCGGCCTGCAGCTCCTCGCGCAGAACCCGGTGGTTCTCGATGATACCGTTCTGCACCACCGCCACCCGGCCGGGGCCATCGAGGTGGGGATGGGCGTTGCGCTCCTCCGGCTTGCCGTGGGTGGCCCAGCGGGTGTGGCCGATCCCGCACAGGCCAGGGGCCCCGGCCGCCTCGAAGCGCTGGCTGAGATTGATCAGCTTGCCCTCGGCCCGCAGGCAGTGCAGACGACCGGATGTCTCGCCGGCGGGCACCTCAATGGTGGCGATGCCGGCGGAGTCGTAACCGCGGTATTCGAGCTGGCGCAGACCCTCCAGCAACAGCGGCGCCGCCTCGCGTGAGCCGATCACCGCAACGATGCCGCACATAAAAAAACCAACCGATGCAGGTGTCGTAGATCTTGACGGCGTGGGACATGTCGCCTCGGGACGCGACGCCCAAGGTACCCAAGGTGGCCGGGGCGGAACGGAGGTGGGACCCAGGCCGTCATCCTTGTTCATACGCCAGGGAGCCCGGTGCGGGCGGCCCCGTAGGATGCGGCGTCCGACTCTCCGGCCATGTCCCAGGAAGCGATCTTCGAGAAAGTCCGCTCGATCGTTGTCGAGCAGCTCAGCGTCGACGAAGCCGACGTGAAGCCGGAGTCCAACTTCCAGAACGACCTGGGAGCCGACTCACTCGACACCGTCGAGCTGGTCATGGCCCTGGAAGAAGCCTTCGACATCGAGATCCCCGACGAGGCCGCTGAGGGCATCGCCACCGTGGGTGACGCCGTCGACTACATCCTGAACAAAAAGGCCTGAGCAATCGATGGTGGAGGGTCTCCACCGCGTCGTGGTCACAGGCCTCGGCGCGGTTACACCGATCGGCAACGACGTCGCTTCCTACTGGGAAGGTCTGAGCCAGGGACGCAACGGGGTGCGTGGCATCACCCTGTTCGATGCGTCGGCGCACGCCTGCCGCTTTGCCGCTGAGGTGAAGGACTTCGATCCTTCCGCCTACATCGAGCCCAAGGAAGCCAAGCGTTGGGATCGGTTCTGCCAGTTCGGCGTGGTAGCGGCCAAGCAGGCCGTGGCTGCCGCCGGGTTGAGCATCGATGAGGGCAATGCTCACCGCATCGGCACGGCCATCGGCTCCGGCGTGGGTGGGCTGCTGATGATGGAAACGCAGGCCCATGTGCTGGCCAACAAGGGCCCGTCCCGGGTGAGCCCGTTCTGCGTGCCGATGATGATCCCGAACATGGCCACGGGCCTGACGGCGATCGCGATCGGCGCCAAGGGACCGAGCAGTGCCGTGGCAACAGCCTGCGCCGCCGGCTCGAACGCCATCGGCGATGCCTTCCGACTGATCCAGATGGGTCTGGCGGACGCCATGGTCTGCGGCGGCGCCGAATCGGCGATCACACCGCTGGGGGTCGCCGGCTTCGCCAGCGCCAAGGCCCTCTCGTTCCGCAATGACGACCCCACCACGGCGAGCCGCCCGTTCGACGCCGAACGGGATGGATTCGTGATCGGCGAGGGCGCCGGTGTGCTGGTGCTGGAGAGCCTGGAGCACGCCAAAGCCCGGGGCGCGACGATCCTGGCCGAGGTGGTTGGCTACGGCATGACCTGTGACGCCCACCACATCACCTCCCCCACGCCGGGCGGTGTCGGTGGCGCCGAAGCGATGCGGCTGGCCCTGCGGGATGCCCGCCTGGAACCGGAAGCGGTCGACTACGTCAACGCGCACGGCACCAGCACCCCCGCCAACGACTCGAACGAGACCTCGGCCATCAAGTCCGCCCTTGGCGAGCGTGCCCGTCAGATCCCGGTCAGCTCGACCAAGTCGATGACCGGTCACCTGCTGGGCGGCAGCGGCGGCATCGAAGCGGTGGCCGCGGTGCTGGCCCTGGGGCATGGCCTGGTGCCACCTACGATCAATTACCAAAATCCGGATCCGGCATGTGATCTGGATGTCGTTCCCAATCAGGCGAGGGAACAGAAACTGAACGTCGTGCTGTCCAACTCCTTCGGGTTTGGTGGCCACAACGTCTGCCTTGCGTTCCGCCGGATGAGCTGAACAGGCCGCGCCATCTCGGCCCGGCTTCCCACAGCCCATCGGCGGTCAGACGCCCCCACACCTCTTCCTTACCCGTATCCCATGGTCGCCGCACCCGTCGCTTCCCAGAACCAAACGGTTGACACCCTCTGCGTCAACAGCATCCGCTTCCTGGCGGTCGACGCGATCAACAAGAGCAACTCGGGCCACCCGGGTCTGCCGATGGGTTGCGCACCCATGGCCTACACGCTGTGGGACAAGTTCCTCAAGCACAACCCCAAGAACCCCAAGTGGTTCAACCGCGACCGCTTCGTGCTGTCCGCCGGTCATGGCTGCATGCTGCTCTACGCGCTGCTGCACCTCACCGGCTACGACTCGGTGACGATCGAGGACATCAAACAGTTCCGCCAGTGGGGCTCGAAGACCCCCGGTCACCCGGAAACATTCGAGACCGCCGGCGTTGAAGTGACCACCGGCCCCCTGGGTCAGGGCATCGCCAATGCCGTGGGTCTGGCCATGGCCGAAGCCCACCTGGCCGCCAAGTTCAACAAGGCCGATTGCCAGGTCGTTGATCACAACACCTACGTGATCATGGGCGACGGCTGCCACCAGGAAGGTGTGAGCGGTGAAGCCGCCTCCCTGGCCGGCCACCTGGGCCTGGGCAAGCTGATCGCCCTCTACGACGACAACCACATCACGATCGACGGAAACACCAACGTTTCCTTCACTGAGGATGTGCTGAAGCGCTACGAGGCCTACGGCTGGCACACCATCCACGTCAAGGACGGCAACACCGACCTGGCTGCCATCGCCAAGGCGATTGAGGAAGCCAAGGCCGTCACCGATCGTCCCTCGATGATCAAGGTGACCACCACCATCGGCTACGGCTCCCCCAACAAGGCTGACACCGCCGGTGTGCACGGTGCCGCCCTGGGTGCGGAAGAGGCTGCCCTCACCCGCCAGAACCTGGGCTGGACCTACGGCGAGTTCGAGGTGCCCCAGGAGTCGTACGACCAGTGGCGCCAGGCCATCGAGCGCGGCGCTGCCGCCGAGGCCGCCTGGAACGCCACCCTGGCCGACTACCGCGCCAAGTACCCCAACGAGGCCGCTCAGTTCGAGCGCCAGCTGCGCGGTGAACTGCCCCAGGGCTGGGACGCCAACCTGCCGGCCTACACCGCCGACGACAAGGGCCTGGCCACCCGTCAGCACAGCTACAACTGTCTGAACGCGATCGGCCCCAACCTGCCGGAACTGATCGGCGGCTCGGCCGACCTCACCCACTCCAACCTGACCGACATCAAGGGGGAGAAGGGCTTCCAGAAGGGTGCCGAAGCCAACCGTTACCTGCACTTCGGTGTGCGCGAGCACGCCATGGCCGCGATCCTGAACGGCCTCGCCTATCACGGCAGCGGCCTGGTGCCCTACGGCGGCACCTTCGCGGTGTTCGCCGGCTACATGGTGGGCGCGATGCGCCTCTCGGCCCTGAGTGAACTGGGTGTGATCTACGTGCTGACGCACGACTCGATCGGCCTCGGCGAAGACGGCCCCACCCACCAGCCGATCGAGACCCTGGCCAGCCTGCGCTCGATCCCCAACATGCTGGTGATCCGCCCCGGCGACGGCAACGAGACCAGCGGTGCCTACAAGGTGGCCGTGGCGAACCGTCACCGCCCCACCGTGCTGTTCCTCAGCCGTCAGGCGATGGCCAACCAGGCCAACTCCAACGCCGATCACGTGGCCAAGGGTGGCTACATCCTCGAAGACAGCAACGGCGCACCCGATCTGATCATCATCGGCACCGGCACCGAGCTCGAGCTCTGCACCAAGGCCGCTGCCCAGCTGCGGGCTGAAGGCAAGAACGTGCGTGTGGTGTCGATGCCCTGCGTGGAGTTGTTCGAAGAGCAGGACGCCGCCTACCGCGAGAGCGTGCTGCCCGCCGCCTGCCGCAAGCGTCTGGTTGTGGAAGCCTCCAGCAGCTTCGGCTGGCACAAGTACACCGGCTTCGAAGGCGACACCGTCTCGATCGATCGCTTCGGTGCCTCCGCCCCCGGCCCGCTGCTGATGGAGAAGTTCGGCTTCACCGTCGACAACGTGGTGGCCAAGGCCAAGGCCTTGGGCTGATCCCCTGCCTCAATCCCATCAATCCAGCCCCGCCCTACGGCGGGGTTTTTTGTTGGAGATATCGGCGAAATCAAGGGTTTGGCAGGAAAAGAGACAGCCAAGCAACAGCAACGGTCAGGACCAGAAGATCAAGCCAGAGACCTCGGCGACAAAACACGAACAGCTGAATCCAACTGGAACTCCAGAGCCAGCACCCGCATCCATGGGACACGAAAACAAACTAAGCTCGACTATCATTAAACCCAGAAATGCTGGGCAACCTCCAATTGCACTGGCGTCTTCGAGGGTTTGCACCAGTGATACAGGAGGCTCAACCACAACATCGTGGCAAGAATATGCGAAGCCCACATCAGCGTAGCCTCAGACATCAAAAAGCCCGGGGATCAACCCCGGGCCTGCAAAACACTGAGCCTGAGCGGTTGCGCCAAGCCGCAATCAACATCCTCCGGCTCAGACAGAAGCTATTTCGCCGGCCTTCTGCTCCGCCAGCACCTGCTCCAGACCCTCCAAGTCCTTGTCGGTGATCTTGGTCTGCATCGGGCAGTGCTTGGGACCGCACATCGAGCAGAACTCGGCCTGCTTGTAGATGTCGGCCGGCAGGGTTTCGTCGTGATACTCGCGGGCGCGCTCGGGATCGAGGCTGAGATCGAACTGCTTGTTCCAGTCGAAGGCGTAGCGGGCGCGGCTCAGCTCATCGTCGCGGTCGCGGGCGCCGGGGCGGTGGCGAGCGATATCGGCGGCATGGGCGGCGATCTTGTAAGCGATCAGGCCGTTGCGCACATCTTCGGGGTTGGGCAGGCCCAGGTGCTCCTTGGGGGTCACGTAGCAGAGCATCGCCGTGCCATACCAGCCGGCCATCGCCGCACCGATGGCGCTGGTGATGTGGTCGTAGCCGGGGGCGATGTCGGTGACGAGCGGACCGAGCACATAGAAGGGCGCTTCGGAGCACTCCTCCATCTGCTTGCGCACGTTGAACTCGATCTGGTCCATCGGCACATGGCCCGGACCCTCCACCATCACCTGCACGTCGTGCTTCCAGGCGCGGCGGGTGAGTTCACCGAGGGTCTTCAGTTCGGCCAGCTGCGCCTCATCGGAGGCGTCGTGCAGGCAACCGGGCCGCAGCGAATCGCCCAGGGAGAAGGTGCAGTCGTAGCGCTTGAAGATCTCGCAGATGTCGTCGAAGCGGGTGTAGAGCGGATTCTGCTTGTGGTGATACAGCATCCACTGGGCCAGGATGCCGCCGCCACGGCTCACGATCCCGGTCAGGCGCCCCTTCACCTTGGGCAGGTGCTCGATCAGCAGACCGGCGTGGATCGTCTGGTAATCGACGCCCTGCTGGCAGTGCTTCTCGATGATGTGCAGGAAGTCGTCTTCCGAGAGCTTCTCGATCGAGCCGTGCACGCTCTCGAGGGCCTGATACACCGGCACCGTGCCGATCGGCACCGGCGAGGCGTTGATGATCGCCGTGCGCACCTCATCGAGGTTGACGCCGCCGGTGGAGAGGTCCATCACCGTATCGGCGCCATACTTCACCGCCAGCTCGAGCTTCTTCAGCTCCTCGTTCACATCGCTGGCATTGGGCGAAGCGCCGATGTTGGCGTTCACCTTGCACTTGCTGGCGATGCCGATCGCCATCGGCTCCAGGTTGGCGTGGTTGATGTTGGCGGGGATCACCATCCGGCCACGTGCCACCTCCTCCATCACCAGCGACTCGGGCAGGTTCTCTCGCTTCGCCACATGGGCCATCTCTTCGGTCACAACGCCCTGGCGGGCGTAGTGCATCTGGCTCACATTGGCCTGACCTTTGCGCGTCTCGATCCAGGCGCTGCGCATGATGGGTTAAGGCGAAGAACGGATACGGGTGGAACCGGCGGCATCGTCAGGCCGCGCTGGGGGGGTCCGGTTGCCGAGATCGCGTTCAGGCCCGGGAGGGTCTGGCTCACTTCCCTGCGCCGGCATGACCCGGATCAGGTGCGGAGGGTGTGATCTCAGCCCGGCGCTCAACGGCAGATGAAGCCGAAGGCGGGGCACCCCTAGTGACAGACCCCAGATTAGCCCTGCAGCCCGTTCAGGGCCGCGGCCACCACCCGGTGGTCGGGGTCGTGCTGGAGCGGCGCCAGCAGGGCTCGCGCCTGGGCCGCCACCTCGGGATCGGCCGCACCCTCGCGCACCAGCCGTCCCAGCACCTCGCTGCCGCCCACACGCACCGTGCCATCACCATCGGCCAGGGCCAGCCGCGCCAGCTGCAGCAGATCGGCGGCCGCCATGGCCGGATGCTCGGCCACGGCGGAGAGCACGCTGCAGCGCAGCAGCCACTGGTCGTCGCGCACGAAGGCCTCCAGCAGCAGCGGCCAGGCCCGCTCCAGGCTGTGGCTCACCAGAGCATTGGCGGCCTCGGCGCGTACCGCCACCTCCGGATCCTGCTGAAGGGCCTGCACCAGCGGATCCCAGCCCGCAGCCGTGGGCTTATGGCCCAGACCGGAGCAGCTCAGCTGGCGCAGCAGCATGTCGTTCTGGCGCAGGCCGAGCAGCAGCAGCGGCTCCGCCTGTTCGGCCGGCACGTCCACCAGGCTGGCCAGGGCCGGCCGCGAGCGGCCGGGGTTATCGGAGGCGATCGCCTCGCGCAGGTCTTCGAAATCCATGGAGCCACTATCGGCTGCTGCGCACTGGCGGAGCCGCTGACTAACCTGACTAGGCTGTTGGAAACAGCAGCATCACGATGCGACAGGCCAACATCTACGAGGCCAAGGCCCGCCTCTCCGAACTGGTGCAGGCGGCACTGGATGGTGAGGACGTGTGGATCGCCAGAGCCGGTAAACCGCTGGTCAGACTGGTGCCGGGCCAACCGCAAACCCAGTTGCGAGGCCGGGGCAGCCTGAGCTTGGATCGCGAGACCCTTGATGCCGCGTTCTCAGCGGAGGTGGAGCGCGAGGTGGCAGCCCTGTTCGACCCAGCAGCCCAGCCATGAGCAGGCCAGCGTCCTACTTGCTGGACACCCACGTGGCTCTGTGGTGGTTCAACGCTGACCCACGCATCAGCCCCGAACGCGAGCAGACGCTTGGCCAGAGCCGCTGCCTGATCAGCGCTGCCACGATCTGGGAGGTCGCGATCAAGCACCGCCTCGGCAAATTGCCCGTGGCGCCCCAGACCCTGCTGCGGTGCGCCATGGAAGCCGGCTTCGAGCTGCTGGACATCCACCCCAGGCACGCAGCAGCCACAGCCGAGCTGGAACCGCTGCACCACGATCCGTTCGATCGCTTGCTGCTGGCGCAGGCACGCCACGACAGACACCAACTGATCACGGCCGATGCCGCACTACTGGCTTATGGGCGTGGAGTGGAAAGGCTCTGAGATCACACGCTGATCACTGATCCCGATCACGCAGCGCCAGCAGCAGGGCGCGGCGGCGCCGGCGCCAGCTCCAGGCGCTCTGCAGCAGCAGCGCCACGCCGATCAGCAGGGCCGGCACCGCCTGGAGGCGGTCGGAGCCATGGCGCAGCAGCACCCCCTGCAGGCCGAGCAGGATCAGCAGCGGCGAGGCCAGGGCCGGCAGATCACGGCGGCGCATCAGGCCCGCTGCTCCAACCAGCGCAACAGGCTGGTGGCCAGCACCTCAATGCCCACGGCCAGGCAGCCCTCATCGGGGTTGAACGCGCAGTTGTGCAGGGGTGGGCAGCCCTCGGGCCCCGCGACACCCAGCCGGAACATCACGGCGGGCGTGTCGCGCTGCAGCTCAGCAAAATCCTCCGCACCGAGCGAGGGCTGCTCCAGCCAGCGCACCCGCTCGCGGCCCAGCACCTGCGTGGCCACGTCCGCCACCAGCTCCGTGAGCGCGGGATCGTTGTGCACCGGCGGCGCGATGCAGCGGTAGCGCACCCGCGCCTCACCGCCGTGGCCGACGCACAGGGCCTGCACCGTGTCCTCGATCCAACCGGGCAGCTGGGCGTGCAGCTCCAGATCGAGGCAGCGCACGGTGCCGAGCAGGCGCACATGGTCGGCGATCACATTGAACGCCTGTCCCCCCTCGATCCGCCCGAAGCTCACCACCACGGGGTGCAGGGCATCCAGCCGGCGGCTGATCGCCTCCTGCAGCCCGCTGACCACCCGCGCCGCGATCCAGATCGCATCGGTGCTCTGGTGCGGCCGCGCCCCATGGCCGCCCTCACCCAGCACCTCCACCTCCAGCTCACCGGCCGCGGCCGTGAGGCTGCCGCTGCGCACGCCGATCGTGCCCACCGGCAGGCTCGGGAACACATGCACCCCGAACAGGGCGTCCACGCCCTCCATCGCCCCGTCGGCGAGCATCCAGGCCGCCCCCTGGGCGGTTTCCTCCGCCGGCTGGAACAGCAACCGCACCCGCCCCGACAAACGCGACGCCAGCGGTGCCAGCAATCGCGCCACCCCCAGTCCCACGGTGGTGTGGATGTCGTGGCCGCAGGCGTGCATCACCCCCTGATGGAGGGAGGCATAGGGCAGGCCGCTGCGCTCCTCCACCGGCAGCGCATCCATATCCACCCGCAGCGCCGCCAGCGGTGTGGGCGCACCATCACCAGTGCAGTCGGGCCCCAGCTCCGCCAGCACACCGGTGCGGCCCACCGCCTCACGCACGCGCCAGCCCAGCTCGCGCAGTTCACCGGCCACCAGCGCCGCCGTCTGCTGTTCGTGACCGCTCAGCTCCGGATGGGCATGCAGATGGCGGCGCAGGGCGATCAGCTCCGGCAGCGCCTCCTGCAGGCCGGCTCCAGCTGGCCCAGCTGAAAGGCGGCCAGGGCGGCACTGGAGCGGGCCATGGCGAAGCCGGGACGCGCATCGGCCGCCGCCTGGAAGCTGTCACGGGCGGCGGACCAATCACCGCGGGAGCCCTGCACATTGCCAAGGTTGTAGAGGGCCGAGGCATCGGCCGGCCGGCCGGCGTCGGCATCGCGCGCGAGGATCCAGCGGTAGTCGGCCTCGGCCGCATCCCAGCGCCCGAGCGCCTCCTCGGCCGTACCGCGGTTGAGGTGCGGATCGGGACTGAGCGGATCCAGCTGCATCGCCCGGGTCTGATCGGCGATCGCCGCCTCGGCCGAGCCGAGGGCCAGCTGCACGTTGCCGCGATTGCTCCAGGCGGCTGCATCCTCAGGCGCCAGCTCCAGCACCCGGTTCCACAGCGGCAGAGCCGCCGAGAAATCACCGGCCCGGCTGGCGCTGAGGGCGCGCGCGAACAGCTCGGGCAGGGGTGGCTCGGGCGCCGTCGTTACAGCGCCGGGGGAAGCCGCCGGGCTGGCCAGGGCCACGGGCGTGGGCACCACCACCAGCACCAGCGCCAGCAACGGGCCGAACAGCGCAGCGAGAAGGACGCGGAGGCTCATGCCAGCACCTGCCCCTGGAGATGCGCCAACCCCGCCGGCGTGATCACCCGGCCACGGGGAGTGCGCTGCAGCAGGCCCTGCTGCAGCAGGAACGGCTCCACCACCGCCTCCAGGGTGGCGGGATCCTCCCCCAGCCCGGCGGCCAGGGTGTCGAGGCCCACCGGGCCTCCGCCATAGCCCTCCTGCAGCAGCTGCAGCAGGCGGCGGTCACTGGCATCGAGGCCCCGTTGATCGACGCGATGCAGGCTCAGGGCCTGATGCACCAGCGCGGCGCTGATACGGCCGTGGCCGCCCACCACCGCCACATCGCGTACGCGCCGCAGCAGACGGTTGGCGATCCGCGGCGTGCCACGGCAGCGACGGGCCACCTCCAGGGCCGCAGCCGGCTCCAGGTCGATCTGGAGCAGTCCCGCCGCCCGCTGCACGATCGCCTGCAGATCCTCCAGCCCGTAGAACTCCAGCCGCTGAATCAGACCGAAGCGATCCCGCAGCGGCGAACTGAGCGCGCCGGCACGGGTGGTGGCACCCACCAGCGTGAACGGCGCCACCGGCAGGCTGCGGGTGCGGGCCGTGGTGCCCTTGCCCACCGTGAGATCGAGACGGAAGTCCTCCATCGCCGGGTAGAGAATCTCCTCGGCCACCCGGTTCAAGCGGTGGATCTCATCGATGAACAGCAGCTCGCGCGGCTGCAGGTTCACCAGCAGACCCACGATGTCGCGGGGGCGCTCCAGAGCCGGGGCGCTGGTGATGCGGCAGCGCACCCCCAGCTCCTCCGCCAGCACCAGCGCCATGGTGGTCTTGCCCAGGCCAGGCGGGCCGTAGAGCAGCACGTGATCGAGCGCCTCCTCGCGGGCGCGGGTGGCCTCCACGGCAATGCCCAGCACCTGCTTGAGCTCCCCCTGACCGATGTAGTCGGCCAGGCGGCGTGGCCGCAGGGAGTCCTCGCGGCAGAAGGGTGTGATCGCATCCGGGCCAGCGCCGACTCCGTCGTGCTCGGGGCTGGCGAGGGCATCCACCAACCGGGGCGCCGCTGGCGTGTGGCCTGACGTGGTGGCGCGGCCGGTACCCGTGCCACGGGAAGGCCCCGTGTTGCCGGATCCGGAGGAAACGATCGCCATCGCCCGAGGGTACCGGGGTCGGCGGGCGGCCGGGAGATCCCTAGGGTCGGTGCGTTGGATCGATCAGCGGGGCGCAAGGCGACGATGGCGAAGGGCGGAGGCAAGAAGAGCGCCAAGGCCCTGCGGGATGCCGCCAACAAGCTGCTCGCGGATAATCGCTTCGCGCGACACCAGTACGAGATTCTCGAAACCGTGGAATGCGGGATCGAACTGCTCGGCACCGAGGTGAAATCGATCCGGGCCGGTCAGGTGAATCTGCGTGATGGGTTCTGCCTGATCCGCAATGGCCAGCTGCAGCTGCACAACGTGCACATCTCACCCCACAGCCATGCCGGCGCCTATTTCAACCACGACCCGCTGCGGGTGCGACGGCTGCTGGCCCATCGCCGCGAGATCGACAAGCTGCGGGTGGCGCTGGATCAGAAGGGCCTCACCCTGATCCCGCTCAACCTGCATCTGAAGGGATCCTGGATCAAGGCCACGATCGGTCTCGGCAAAGGCCGCAAGCTGCATGACAAGCGCCAGGAAGAGCGGCGCAAGCAGGACATCAAGGACGCCAAGGCCGCGATCGCCCGCCTCTGAGACCTGGCAGACGACCTCAGGCGCGCGGCTTGATCAGCTGCAGGACCTGGGGACCGACACTGCCGGCGCGGCGCTCGCAGTCGAGTCCCTTGAGGATTTCGCGGGCAGCGGTTTCGACATCACCGGCCAGCGCATCGATCTGGCCCGGCCGGAGCCCCAGCGTGCCGACCTGCAGCGGCAGGTCAGCACGCGGCGGCTGTGAACGGTGAACACCGACCATTGTCTGAGCGATCGGTTGCATGTGTTGAACGCTGGCGGTTAACGCTGGGTTGGAAGACCGAAGACTGCAACGGCAACAACCACGTCAATCGTAGACGCTGCCCTCGGAAGGGATTCACCTGTGACAGGATCCACACGAGCCGCTGCAGTGCCGCGTCATGCAGGCAACAGCTCAGGTGCCGGGTTCCTCGCGATTGCCACCGAGCTCCGCGATCTGCTGCCGGAGATGGTCAACGCGCTGCGCATCACCACGTGTGATGGCGACCGCCAGCGCGAACTCCAGCTTTTCAAGCTGGTGACCACTTTCGCTGTAGGCGCGGGACCGACCGCAACCCACGGGATCTCGCTGGGCGCGGGGATGAACGGAGGCAGCGGGGCGATGGCTGTTGGAGTAGGCCATGGTTCGCTTTCTTCCCATTGTGGCACCGCCACCCAGGGTCATGCAGCCTGGTCCGACCCGGCATCAGCATCTGCCCACGCGGTCGCCGCAGCAGCCTGATGATCGGACTCCTCGAGCAGGTTGCGGCAGTCCGCCAGCAGCACGGCCACCTGATCGAGGCGCCGCAGTTCCTCGGCATCAGGCTCCTCGGGCATGGTCAGGCGATCGAGCTGTAAGGCCATCGCCTCCAGGCGCTGCTCCAGCTTCACCAGGCGCTGCGAGAGAGCCGCGACGGTCTGCGCGAGGTCCTCGGTGGTGCGGGTGATCCGGAAGGACACCGATTCGCCGGTCATGGCCTGCAGGCAACTGACACCGATCACACCACAGGGGCGGACCGTTCTCAAGCTGAGGGCAGCCGCTGGGCCAGCAGACTTGAACAACCAAACCCCAGCCGGCCGCCATGGCACCCGCGCTCAACCTGATCGCCTATCTGCTGGCGGGACTGGGTGGCGGGCTGCTGGCCCTGCGCAGCGGCATCCCAGCAGCACCCCTGGCTGGAGCGCTGCTCGGGGCCGGCCTGGTGAGCATGAGCGGGCGGCTGGAGGCCGCCCAGTGGCCGGGCGGCACCCGCACCCTGCTGGAGATCGCCATCGGCACCGTGATCGGCACCAGCCTGACCCCTGCGGCCATCAGCGACCTGCGCCAGCTGTGGCGGCCGGCCGTGGTGATCACACTCAGCCTGATTCTCACCGGCCTGGTGGTGGCGATCGGCTGCAGCCGGCTGCTGGGAGTGGATCCGGTGGTGGCCCTGCTGGGCGCCGCACCGGGGGGCATCAGCGGCATGAGCCTGGTGGGGGCCGAGTTCGGCGTGGGGGCAGCGGTGGCGAGCCTGCATGCGGTGCGCCTGATCACGGTGCTGCTGGTGCTGCCGATCGCCGTGCGCCTGATGCTCGGTCAGCAGGCCACCCCCCCTGGATAGGGGCAGCCGACCTCGATACGGTGGGGCCGCCGCCCCGATCCGGCGCCTTTTTCGATCCGATGCTCCCCCGTCGCTTGCTCCACCCACCCCTGACCCGGCTGGCCGCATCCCTGCCACTGGCACTGCTGGCCTGGAGCGGCCTCAGCCTGAGCACCAGCCGGGTCGAAGCGGAATCGATGATGGTTGCAGGGACCCCCGGCGCCAAAGGAGCGCAGGTGTACTGCTACATGCGCGGCGCCGGCAACAGCCACGATGTGAGCTGGCAGGCCGCCTACGCCCTGATCAAGCGGCAGAGCGCCAGCATGTTCAAGACGTCGCCTGAACATGCGGCGGTGATGATCACCGAAGCGGTGGTGCAGAACCCGGGCAGCTACCCAGACTGCGGCAAGTATCTCGGCAGCCTGTTTGAGAAGGCCGCGATCCGCGACAAGGAAGCGGCGGCCGCCGCCGAGTCCCGCGAGGCCACGCCGCCGCCGAGCCGCCCCGGCAACTTGTGATCGTGCTGCAACGCTCCACACGGTTCACCAGCCGCAGCGCGGTTCCCGCAGGGCTCGGACTGGCCCTGCTTCTCAGCGCCTGCGGGCCTGAACCCCCGGCCGACCCGGAGGCTGCAGGCCCTCGCCGCGATGCCTGCCTGAAGGAGGTGGTGATCGACCAGATCACGGCAGCGATCCAACGCTGCGATGCCGTGGTGGCAGCGCACCCGAGCCAGCCCCAGCCGCGCAATGAACGGGCCCTGCTGCTCAGCCTGGCCGGCCGCAGCGAGGAGGCCTGCCGAGACAGCCTGGCCGCAGCGCGACTGCTGGCAAGGGTGCCGGCCAAGCCAGCACCCGATCCGGCACTGGTGGAGGAAATCCGCCTACGCCGGCAGAGCTGCATCGACTGGCAGGGCAGCGAAGCACGGCGGCTCACCACTCCGCCAACAGGCGGCGCACCATCTGCGGCAACCCCTGGCGCGCCAGGGCGGTAGCGCGCCGGTTCAAGACAAGATCGATCCGCTCCGCCTTACTGGCGATCAGGGCATCGACCAGTTGATCCGCCACGCCGAGCTGCAGCCAGTGGCATTGCAAGGGCGCCTGCATGCCGATGCGATGGCAGCGATCTTCCGCCTGTTCCGCATCGCCAGGGGTCCAGGGGCGCTCCAGCAACACCACATGGCGAGATCGCTGCAGATTGAAGCCCAGGCCACCGGCGCCGTAGGTGCAGATCAACAGCGAATGTTCGCCGGCCTGGAACGCATCGACCAGGGCCTGACGCTGCGGCGGCCGCAGACGGCCCGTGAGCAGGGCACCGCCCAGACGAGCCTGCAGCAGCTCGGCGGTGGCGACAAAAGCCGTGAACACCACGACCGGTTCACCGCGGCTGATCAGACCGGCGATCAGGCTCTCGGCGGCGGGCAGCTTGTATTCCGCCGCGATCTGGCGCAGGGCGGTGAACACGGCCAGGGCCTCGGCATCGCGCCGCACCACACCGGCGGCGGCACGGCGGCGGTAGTCGTCGACCACCAACTGCAGCCGGTGCTGAAAGCCAAGCCCCTCCGCTTCCGTGAGCGCCAGGGGCAGCAGCTGGCGCTGCTTGGGGGGCAGATCCAGACAATCCGCCTTGCGGCGGTGCAGCAGCAGTGGGCGGGTGAGACGCTGAAGCTCCGGGAGGTTGGTGGCGCCAACGGCCTGCCAGCGGCGCACACCGCCGCTCTCACTCCAGTGCCCCTGGCAGTAGCGCTCCTCGAAGGCCCGCTGATCACGCCCCAGGGGATGGCCGATCGCGGCCAGCAGGGGAAACAACTGGGCTGGTCGACCGTTCTTCATCGGCGTGCCACTCAGGAGCCAGGCCGCCCGCAGCCGCGGATGGCGGGCCAGGCGCAGAAAGGCCTGGCTGCGGGCCGCACTCAGGTTCTGGGCGTAATGGGCCTCATCGGCGATCAGCACGGTGCCCGCAGGCGGCAGATCCGCCGGCAAGCGGGCCCAGCTGAGCAGGTGAATGCGCAGCTCCAGGGCAGCGGCCTCCTGACGCCAGTGCGTGTGCAACCCCGCCGGTGCGATCACGACGATGCGGCAGTCGGCGGTGCGCACCAGCGCCCGGGCCGCCACCAGGGCGGTGAGGGTCTTGCCCAGGCCCATCGCATCGGCCAGCACGGCACCACGGCGGGCCAGCAACCAGCGCACGGCTGCCCGCTGGTGGGCGAACAGGCGGCGCCCATCGGCCAGGGGCTGATCCAGCGCGGCGGCCTGCACCAGCTGGCGGTGGGGCGGCAGCGGCGGCAACGGCTGCTCCAGCCAGGTGAGCCACTGGCTCAGGTCAGGCTCGAGGCTGAAGCGCGAACCGAAGTCGCGCCGGAGCACCGCCGCGGCCTCCAGGGGAAACTGCCAGCAGCCGCGGCGCGACAACCAGACCCCCCGCGGACGCACCGCCCGCAGCTGCGCCTGGGTGACGGGATCAAACGGCAGGAGGACCTCAATGCTGCCGGCCGGGCCGAGGCGCATCAGACAGCGGCTGGCCGTGCGGGACGGGGCAGTGCGGGACAGGGAAGCGGCGAGGAGCTACTGCCCACCAGCCTCACACACATACCTCAATCTACGCCAGATGGAGGTAAAGGCAAGGACTGCGATCAACCAGGAAAAATGCAGCCTTCGACACATTGACAATCCAGGCACTCCAGGCAGACTCGTTGCAACCGAGCTGATCGGATGCACGCCAGGGATGCGGTGTTCCTTGAGGATCTGTGCCCTAAATTTCGCGCCCGACGCTGGAGGCAATCCCTCCATTCCTTCACACACGAAACCTGCATTTACTGCGGCAATCCCTCTGAGTCCATCGATCACCTCCACCCACAGAGCCGCGGCGGCCTGAGTGTGACCGAGAACTGCGTGCCGGCCTGCCTGGCCTGCAATGGCCGCAAGAGCGACGCCGATGCCTTTGAGTGGTACCGGCGCCAGCGCTTCTACGACCCACGCCGGGCGATGGCGATCCGCGCCTGGATGGAAGGCGATCTACGCCTGGCGATGCGCCTGCTGCAATGGGCCACTCCGAGCCTGGCAGCCAGTCCGACCCAGACAGCCCTTCCAACCCAGACAGCCCTTCCGACCCGGACCGCCGCGCCGAGACGATCGACGGCCCCAGCCCTGAACAACGAGCCACCGCTGGCCTGGCAGCCGGCCTGAGGTCACACTCACCAGACGCGGCAGGCGGCGCTGCCGTGATGCCTCGCACAGATATCGGCCTGGGCAACGGGCTGCTCAGGGGCCAGCAGCAATGCAGCGCCCAGAAGCGCCGTCACCACGATCAGGGCCCGGGCACCGGAGCGGGCCAGAACAGCACGGCAGCAGGTCGCGGGAAGCACCTCCGGCATGCCGGAGG
>RFPK01000101.1 GCA_009926195.1 Synechococcaceae bacterium WB4_1_0192
CCTTTGCCAGGCCGGGAATGTCGGCCTTGAACAGGTAGGTGCCATCGCTTTCGCAGATATCCACGCGGGGCCCCCACTCGCCGATCGCCAGACCGGCGCCAAACCGTGGCAATGGCAGGGCCATGGCGCGATCCACCATGGCTTCGATGTCAGACAGGGGCTCCCATTTGATCAGGCCCATCGGTAATGCCTCACAGTGAGATAACGACACTGCCAAGCTAGAAATCAGGGCCAGGAGCCAGGCAACGGGACCAGGATCTGCGGCAGAGTCGCAGCAGTGAAAGCCGCCCTAGAAACCATCATGGGGGAAGGAATCACGGCGCAGTTGATCGGCCTGCCGCTCCAACCAGTAGCAGGCGAGATTGGAGAGGGAGCGCCCCTGCTGATCACTGCGCTGCACCAGGGTGTCATACAGGTTCCAGGGCACGGTGATCGTGAGGCGCTGGGGCTTGCGGAAGGCATAGCCATCGGCGGGGCCCACACAGTCCCCGCCTAGCGAACCACGTTGATGAAGAGCCATCGTCTGGGGCGGAACATTGAGCAAACATTAAGCCCGCTGCCCCCCCCCGCGATACCCCATTTGGGGGCAGAACGCTTGTGGAATTGAGGAAAAGCCAGATCAGCACTGAGACCTGGAGACATCACGTCATAAGTCAGGGCAACAATTCACGGCGTTATCGCAGCGTGGTTAGAGCAGAAGTGCTGCCCAATGCCGCACAGTGCCGTCCGGGATGTCTCAGTCACTGCAGTGTGCGCCCGGGCAGGCCTGCCGGCTCAGGATCACCACATCGGACAACGCCAGCCGCCCATCCCATGGGGCCCGATCGCCGGCATCATCGAGCGGCAGCGATCGAGATCCTGGAGGCTGCCGGCGCGATCCAGGCAGCGCAGTTGATCCTGCAGCAGGACCTGCTGCTGGCGGCTCAGCTGTTGCAATTGCAGCCGCTGCTGGTTGAGCAGCTGGCCAGCAGTGGGAGTCTGGGCAAGCGCGGGCGGGAGCGACAGAGCACCCAGGCTGAGGGCGGCACCCGTCGTCCAGGCGCTGATCAGCGGCGTGCAACGGTTCAGGCGGGTCATGGTCGTACTTGCAAAGGACTGAGGATCAGGCAAGGGGGGCGGGTCGCAGCCTGCTGCGGCGGGCGTTTTCTTCGAGGTCGCAGGGCTGGTACTCGCCGCAGATCTGATCGCGGCCGGTGTAGGGCCACAGGGCGATCGGCAGTTGCATCGCCGCCAGGCTCTGGCTGTTCGGATAGGGCGCGAAGTTGAGCGCTGCGCCGCTGAGCTCCACGCTCTCGAGGCTGTAATGCGCGGGCGCCCGGCGGATGCAGGGAGCGATCGAGCCGAGGCTGGTCATGTCCAGGCCATGGCTCTGATCCCAGTAGGCGCAGGTGTGGCAGTGCTGCGTGTTCATGGCGGTGGTTCTGACATTCACGATTCAGGCGCTGGCGATCCATTCCTGGGCCGCCAGCAGGTCGGCAGCGGCGAAGCTGCGGCGGTTGGCCTGAGCGAAGGGCCGCAGCAGCCGCTGCGCCAGGGATTGGCGGCCGTCGCCACTCACCACGGCCAGCCGCTGCGGCAGCTGCCGGTACTCGCGGATCAGGGCGAGGTGCTGACGCAGGGCACCGAGACCCTGCCAGCCCTCGAACTGCCGCAGATCCAACAGGACCCGCGGTTCAGCCACACCGCTGAACAGCTGAGCCAGGTCGTCCTCGATACGGCTGTAGGCCTCGGGATCGAGCTGGCCGATCAGGGTCACGCTGATCACATCGCCCTGCCGATCGACATGGATCGTGCCGAGGGCCTCGCTCAGCCAGCGCCGGGCTGTATCCAGCTCCGCCGAGGGGAAGATCCGCAGCGGGCAGGGCAACAGCACCGCCAGGGCCCGCAGACCATGGCGCATCCAGGCGTGGTCGGTGACCACCGCCAGCCGCTCAAAACCATCCCAGTAGCGAAGCCCCAGGCCGGTGTCGTCCCAGGCGGCGGCAAAGCTGAAGCCCTCGAAGTCGGACTCGAACACCAGCAGCGCCTTGATGTGGTCGTATTCGGCGATAGCGTCGCGAATCGCCGGCGCCGCCACCCGCTCCACGTCGTCACCGCTGAGCCGGCCGTGGCAGCGGAAGCCCACCGTGCCAGCGGGCAGGTCGTTGAGCAGATCAATCATGGCGAGGCGTGCGCAGCTGGAGGCGCAACCTATGGAGGGTCCGGCGGCACAACGGCCGGCGCCCTGGGTCCGCCCTCAGAACGCGGCGCCACTGCGGCAGAGCGGCTCCAACCGCCAGGCGGCGATGAAGCTGAAAGGGATTCAGCGTCAGGCCCAGCAATGCACCGGTGTCGAGATCGAGATCCAGCAGGTGGCAGCAGACCAGATCCGAGCGCCAGGGACCGTGGGGCGGCAGTCCCTCGCTGTCGTTGATCAGGTCGCCGCAGCCGTAGAGGATCAGCTTGCCGGCATGGATCTCCAGCGGCAGCGGATGGTGCGACGAATGGCCGTAAACCACGTCGACCTCCGCCAGATCGATCAGCTGCCGTGCCAGCCAGCGGTGCGCCTCCGGTACCACCGGCACCCAGTTCGCACCCCAGTACAGCGCCACCACGACCCGATCACCGCGGCAACGCTGACGGCGGATGCAACCGCTCATCCACTTGGCGGTACCGCGATCAATCGCCGGTAGCAGGGCCACGCCGGGCTGATCCAACCGGGCGCCCCAGGTGAGGGGGACACCGCTGCTGGCCAGGGCCCAGGCGAACAGCAGCAGCCGACCACCTTCGGGCAGGGGGAGACGCGCCGGCCCCTGGACCTGGCGCAGGCTGCGCAGGGTTTGGGCCAGGCCGTTGAGACCCCAGTGGAGGACGTGATTGTTGGCCAGGCAGCAAGCATCGATGCCGGCGGCCTGCAGGCAGACCACATTGGCAGGATGGAGCCGATAGTGCACCGCCTTGCCCGGCCAGAGCCGATCGGCGGTGGTGACGGCGGCCTCGAGATTGACGATGCGTAGATCCGGCTGCAACGCCACCAGCAGCGGCAGCGCCTCCCCCCCAGGGATCGGCGGCTACCATCAGTGTCGCAATCGGACCGTGGCATCGCTCCGCCAGCTCGACGTAGTAGCGGGCATCGCGGACGTATGGCTCATGCAGAACCGGATCACAGTGGCTGGCCATGCACTGATCCAGGCCGCGGCCGAGCAGCACATCACCGCCGAGCAGCAGCCTCAGGGGTGACGGTGCCACCGCTGTTTCAGAGCGGCCAGCAGAAAGACCAGCAGGCCGGCGGCGACCAACGCCAGGCTCAGCGGCGTGGCCATGGGCACCGGCATCACGGGAACCTGGGGCATGGCGACCGGGTGCAGCGACTCCACCGGCGTAGGGAGGTGCGGGCAACAGGGCGATGACTGCTGCGCCATCAACGGGTGAATCCCGCTGATGTGCATCGCAATCGCAGCAGCAACGGCTCCGCCAGCCATCGGCTCGTCAACCTGCAGGAACCACACCTCTGCGATGACATCGCCATGGCCAGCGGCAACGGCTCATTCATGCTGGAGTCGCCCGCGTTCAGCGACGGGGGGCTGATCCCGAGCCTGCACAGCGGTGAGGGCCTGGACCTCTCTCCGCCGCTGCGCTGGCGCGGCGCCCCGGCCGGCACCCGCAGCTACGCCCTGGTGATGGACGACCCGGACGCGCCCACGGGCCCCTGGCTGCACTGGCTGCTGTTCAACATCCCGGCCCAGCTGCAACGGCTACCGGCAGGGCTGGAGCGCAGCCCGGAGCTGCCGAACGGCGCTCGCCACGGCCGCTGCTGGGGTGTGAGCACCTTCCAGCGCCTCGGCTATCAGGGCCCACTGCCACCGGCGGGGCGCGCCCACCGCTATCGCTTCCAGCTGCACGCCCTCGATCAGGTGCTGGAGCTGCCGCCGGGTTGCACGGTGGCAGATCTTCAGCGGGCGATGGCAGGGCACGTGCTCGGATGCACCGAGCTGATCGGGCTGTACGCCTGCGGGACCACGCAACACCCACCCCAGGTGCGACAAGGTGCGGCATAGTGCCGCATCGCACCGTAAAGTCGTTCCGATGCGGCAACCAGGGATAAGACCGGGGAGCAACTCGTGACGGGCCGCAAACAACTGTCGATGGTGCTTCCGGCAGCCCTGCTTGCCGCTATCAAGCAGCGAGCCTCCAGCAGGGGACAGAGCATCACCGCCTACATCACCGGCTTGGTCGAGCAGGATCTGACCACCCCGCCGGCTGAACCAGATGACCAAAGTGAGCAAGAACTGGTTGAGCAGCTTCAACAGCTGGAACGACGGGTGACGAAGCTGGAGCAACAGGACACCCAAAACCATCTACAGAGCATGTAGGAGGATGTAGTGATGGCTTGCAGAGCCCCTCTACATGACGCAGTCCAAGCCCGAGAGCTTCACGCGAGCCCCCCGCGGCCGCGGGCGGGCAAGTCGCATCAGCGTGAGCCTGCACGACAGCCTGTTCAGACAGTTAGAGGAGCTGGCACACGCGGAGGGACGCAGTCTCAGCAACCTCTGTGCTCACTTGATCGAAACGGCCCTGACGGACCATCGAGGGTCCTCATAGCCTCCCGATCGGCGCTAGACAGGGAATACCGCCGAGGTGGCAGCGCGGCCATCAGCGCCCCCACTGATTCAGGCCGGCGGCAATGGGCGCCTGCAGAGGCCGACCATTCCTCACACCACCCCGCCCCGGCCAACGCCGGGGCTTTTTGATGGGCCGGCTCAGGGCTCAGGGGTGTCGGTGTCGCTGGCGCCGCCCTGCACCTGTTCGCGGGCCCAGCGGGCCAGGGCCTCATAGCGCTCATGCAGCTGATCGCGCTGCTGCTCCGCCATCTCTTCAAGATCGAGCAGAGTGTTGTGAGCGCCGCGAGTGGCGCGGATCAACTCATCGATCTTGATCTGCAGAGCCTCGCTGTCGCGATTCTGGGTGTTCTGAATCACGAACACCATCAGAAAGGTGATGATCGTTGTAGCGGTGTTAATCACCAATTGCCAGGTATCGCTGAAGCCGAACAGCGGCCCCGTGGCCAGCCACAGCAGCACCACCAGCACAGCCACGCTGAAGCTGATCGGCCGGCCGCTGGCCCGTGCCACCTGCCGGGCAAACCAGCCATACCAGCGAAACGGAGCCCTCACACCACCAGCCTGACCGGGCAGCACCTCCCTGACGGATCCGTGCCGCGGCCGTGGTGCCTCAACCCTGCTGCATCCCGGCCGCAGGGCCATCCCCAGCCGGGAGCGATCCCCCAGGCTGACGCCAGAACAGCAGGTTGGTGCCGCGCGATGGACAACGGCAACTGGGAGATCGGCTTCAACTCCGTCAACATCGATGACCTGCTCAGCGGCGAGAAAGCCGCGATGACCCTCTGGTTCCTGGCCGGCTACCTCAAGGGCCTCTCCGATGGCGGCGAGCTCAGCTGCGGCGAGCGCCGCATGGTGCTGGAACCCGATGGCGAGGGCAGCTGGCGGCTGCACTCGAACAGCGCCGATGGCGAGGGCAGCTGCGGCTGATGGGAAGCTGGCGGCACTGCCGTCCGCAGCTTGCCGATGACCACCCCCGCTGAGCAGTTGCTCACCGCCCTGCACTGGCGCTACGCCACCAAAAGCTTCGATCCCGGGCGGACGATCGAGCCCAGCACCTGGCAGGCCCTGGAGCAGGCGCTGGTGCTGACGGCCTCGTCGTACGGGCTGCAGCCGTGGAAGTTCCTGGTGATCACCGACCCGGCCCTGCGGGCCGAGCTGCGGCCCCATTCCTGGAACCAGAGCCAGATCACCGACTGCTCGCACCTGGTGGTCCTGCTGAGCAAGCGCACGATCGACCCGGCGGACGCCGACCGCCTGATCGACTGCACCGCGGCGGCCCGGGGCCTGGATCCCGCCATGCTCGCTGGCTATCGCCAGATGATCCAGGTGGATCTGATCGAGGGTCCGCGCAGCGCTGTGGTCGACGAATGGGCCGCACGGCAGGTCTACATCGCCCTGGGCAATCTGCTCAGCAGCGCCGCCCTGCTCGGCGTCGACACCTGCGCCATCGAGGGCTTCAGCCCGGCGGACTACGACCGGATCCTTGCGCTGGAAGGCAGCGACTACCGCAGCTGCGTGGTGTGCGCCTGCGGCCACCGCAGCGCGGACGATCGCTACGCCAACCTGGCCAAGGTGCGCTACCCGGCCACCGATCTGATCGAACACCGCTGAGCGATCAGCCAGAAACGCTGAGCGATCAGCGCTGAACCCACGCCGCCGAAGCCGATGAACCGCGCCGCACTGACCGTCAAGCTGCAGATCGCCGCGGCGGTCTTCGTGCCCATGCTGGCCCTGGGCCTTTGGCTGAACAGTGTCGGCTTCTTCAGCTGAGCCGATCAGCAGCAGCTGCCGGCGGTGCCACTGGCGCTGCCGGCTCCGGCCACAGCCTCAGCGCCCTGATCAAAGGGCAGGCTGCTGCCGCAGCCTTCAAACAGGCCGAAGTGGCGCTGGTCGTCGCCGATGAACTGGACGTGCGGTGCGAAGCGGCTCTGCTGAAGCATGCGAAAGGTGTTGCCGCACACGGGGAACACCCGCCCCGCCTCGATGCTGTGGTGCTTGTCGAAGGGCAGGCGCTCTGGGTGGTCGGGGATCGTGCCCTGGTAGATCACCGCCTGGCCGTGGTCCTCGCAGGCGTCCTCCAGCTCCGGGATCTGGAACAGGCGGTAGGTGGCCGAGAAGAAGCGCGCCTCGCCCAGCAGGGCCCGCAGCTCCGGGTCATTCACCGCCAGGGGCCGATCGCTCACCAGGCGCGGATCGGCGAAACCGGCAGCGCGGGCGATGCGCAGGAAGTCGTTCCAGTACAGGGCGCCCCCCAGGCATTCGCCATAGAGCACCGGATGGCAACGCACCGGCTCCGGCAGCCGCCGATCGACGTACACATCCGAGAAGTAGAACTCACCACCCGGCCGCAGCAGACGCTGCACACCCCGCAGCACGGCCGGCTTGTCGGTGGAGAGGTTGAGCACGCAGTTGCTCACGATCACATCGAAGCTGGCCGGCTCAAGGTCGAGCGCCTCCAGCGCCTCGATGCGTCCCTCGAGAAAGCGCACATTGGCGAAGCCGAAGCGCTCGGCATGGCCCTGCTGGTGCCGGCGCGCCACCGCCAGCTGCTCGGGCGTCATGTCGACGCCCACCACCGAGCCACGGGCCCCCACCAACTGCGCCAGCAGGTAGACATCGCGGCCGCTGCCGCAGCCCAGATCCAGCACC
>RFPK01000102.1 GCA_009926195.1 Synechococcaceae bacterium WB4_1_0192
CAGCTGGCCCAGGCCGCCGGCCTGACGGTGCCCGTGCTGCGCAAGCGGTTGCGTGCGGGTCAGCGGGCGAAGGAGCGGATGGTGTCGGCGAACCTGCGCCTGGTGGTGAGCGTGGCGAAGAAATACACCAAGCGGAACATGGAACTGCTGGATCTGATCCAGGAGGGAACGATCGGCCTGGTGCGAGGCGTGGAGAAGTTCGACCCGACGCGTGGCTACAAGTTCAGTACGTATGCGTACTGGTGGATCCGGCAGGGGATCACGCGGGCGATCGCCGAGAAGAGCCGCACGATCCGGCTGCCGATCCACATCACCGAAACGCTGAACAAGCTGAAGAAGGGTCAGCGGGAGCTGAGCCAGGAGCTGGGCCGGACGCCGACGGTGACGGAGCTGGCTGAGTTCGTGGATCTGCCGGAGGAGGAGGTGAAGGATCTGCTGTGCCGCGCCCGTCAGCCGGTGAGCCTGGAGACGAAGGTGGGCGATGGCGACGACACGGAGCTGCTGGACCTGCTGGCGTCCGAGGGCAGCCAGCCGGAGGAGCTGGTGGATGGCGAATGCCTGCGGGGTGACATGCGTGCACTGCTGGAGCGCCTGCCGGACCTGCAGGGCCGCGTCCTGAAGATGCGCTATGGCATCGGCCGCGACGAGCCGATGAGCCTCAGCTCAATCGCCCGCGAACTGGAGATGAGCCGCGATAGGGCCCGCAGCCTGGAGCGGCGGGCCCACGATGAACTGCGCCGTCTGTCTGTCGAGATGGCCGGTTACCTGGTGGCCTGAGGGGCCGCCGGGCCCCGCAGACCTCGGTCGCAACGACCGGCTCAGAAGAATTGGTCGAAGTTGTCGAAATCGACGGCGCTGAAGGTGCCGTTCTCCACCTGCAGCATCAGCCGCTCCAGCTGCACCCACAGGGCGCCGGCCGTGGCCAGCGACAGCAGCAGCGCCACCAGCAGCGCCGCCCCGGCCGCGAAGCCGAACACCTGCAGGCTGCCGCCGATGAACAGGGTGATGCCGATGATGATGCCGGCGTAGGGCAGGTTGGTTTCCAGTCGACCCAGGGGCAGCAGCGCCAGGCGGTCCTGTTTCCAGCCGTCGAGGCGTTCCTGAACCAGCCGGGCGAAGGTCAGCCCGCAGAGGATGCCCATCGCCAGACCGATCCCGGCCAGCACATAGGGAGCCTGAAGGACCGGCGCGAACTCCAGCAGGATCTCCTGGGCGTCAAGATCGCCGTAGTCGCCGCTGGCCAGATCCAGCGCGGCCTCGCTCAGGTTGATCGGCGCGGTGATCGGCGCAGCGGGCACGGGTTTTGCAGGCGAGGTGGGGCGACCCTAGCGGTGCTGGGGGCCGCTCAGGCCGCTGCCACCGCAGGGGCCGGCGACCCCAGCAGCCGCTGCCGGAGCCGATCGCCGAACCGGGCCGCCAGGCGCTGGGGCGCGAACGTGCGGCCCAGCAGCTCCAGCAGACCGCGCAGGTCGTCGGTGTTGAGACGGTTGTCGCGCACGAGGGTCAGCAGCAGCCGCTGGCGCAGGCTGCGGCCCTCCTCGCCGAGCAGCAGTTTCAGGCCGGCTCCGGCCACCGGCAGCAGATCGGCCCCGCCGCTGTCGTCCGCTTCCACCACGGCAAGCAGGCTCTCCAGTCGCTGCAGCTGCAGGCGCCCCTGTCTGTCGAACAGGACCTCCAAGAGCTTCTCGCGCATCTCGGCGGTGTCGCCCGCCAGCAGACGCCGGGCCACGTAGGGATAGGCCACGCGGATGATGCGGAAGCTCGGATCCAGGCGCATCGCCAGGCCCTCCTGGCTCACCACGGCCCGGATGATCAGGGCGAAGCGGGCAGGAACGCGGAAGGGATAGGCGTACATCAGCTCCGAGAAGCGATCGGTGATCGCCTTGAAGTTGAACGAGCCCACGTTGTCGCCGAGAGCGCCACCCAGCACCTCCTCCAGGGCCGGGATGATCGGTGTCAGGTCGGTGCTGGGGTTGAGGAAGCCCAGATCCACGAAATCCTGGGCCAGCCCAGCGAAATCCCGGTTGATCAGGTGCACCACCGCGCCCGTCAGGGTCAGGCGGTCGCTGTCGCTGATCGAATCCATCATGCCGAAATCGACATAGGCCACATGGCCTAGGGCGCCGCTGCGGCCAGGCAGGGCGAACAGGTTGCCCGGATGCGGATCGGCGTGGAAGTAACCGAACTCCAGCAGCTGCTGCAGGCCGGCGATCACGCCGGTGCGGATCAGCGCCGCCGGATCGAGCCGCTGGGCCTCCAGCTCCTGACGCTGCTGCAGCTTTGTGCCGTTGATCCAGGTGGTGGTCAGGACGCGCCGGGCCGAGAGGCTGCGGTCCACCCGCGGCACGATCACCGCCGGGTTGGTGGCGAACAGGCGGGCGAATCGCTCGGCGTTGGCGGCCTCCTGGCGGTAGTCGATCTCCTCGAACAGGGAGCGGCCGAATTCATCGATGATCTCCCCCAGCCCGAAACCCAGGTTGAGCGGCAGCAGTGGCGCCGCCATCACCCCTTCGGGTCGCGGCTGTTGCCCTGCACCACCAGCACCAGCGCCAGGCTGAGCAGCTGCCAGAGCACCACAACCAGCCGGCTCAGCAGCAGCCAGGGGCGCAGCAGCAGCCAGCGCAGGTCGGCGCCGGGGTCGTAGCGGATGTCCGGCGTGGCCAAGGCGGGTGAGCAGCGCAGCAGACTCTAGAAAGCCCGATCGGAGTGCCATGGCTCTGCTGGAGCGCCTGGTGCGGCCCGAGGCTTCGGGTTGGCAGCCCCTGGCGCTGCCCTTGCACCTGCCGGCCCACGGTCGCGGCCGGGCCCTTGCACCGGCGCTGCGCCGCCTGCTGCGCCAGCCGCCGGGCCGCTGGGATCTGCCGGAGCTGCCCGCCATTGGTGGACCGCTGGAGTCGGACGGGGCGGTGGCCGAGGCCCAGCGGGCCGTTGCCACCCTGCTGGGCGCCCGGCGCTGTTGGTTCGGGGTCAATGGCGCCAGCGGTCTGCTGCAGGCGGGCCTGCTGGCCCTGGCTGCTCCGGGTGAGCGGGTGTTGCTGCCCCGCAACCTGCACCGCTCCCTTCTGCACGGCTGCCTGCTGGGCCTTGGCAGGTGATCTGGCCGGCCAGGTCGCTGTTGTCCAGCAGCGCGGCCTACCGGTGCTGCTGGATGAGGCCCATGGCGCCCATCTGGGGCTCGATGCCCGTCTGCCGCCTGCTGGTCTGGTCTGCGGCGCCGATCTGGTGGTGCAGTCGCTGCAGAAGGCGGCCGGCGGACTGGCTCAGAGCGCCGTGCTGCTGCAGGGGGCAGCGTCGCGGCTGCCCGAACCCGCGATCGAGCGCGCCCTGCTCTGGCTGCAGACCTCCAGCCCAAGTGCCCTGCTGCTGGCCTCCTGTGAGGCGGCGTTGCTCGATCTGTGCAGTGCCGCCGGTCGCCGTCGTCTCGCCGCCGCCCTCGATCGTGGCCAGCGGCTGCGTCAGCAGCTGGAAGCCTGCGGGTTGCCGCTGCTGCCCAACCGCGACCCGCTGCGGCTGGTGCTGCACACCGCTGCGATCGGCATCAATGGCCTCGACGCCGATGCCTGGTTGATGGAGCGCGGTGTGATCGCCGAGCTGCCGGAGCCGGGCACGCTCACGTTCTGCCTCGGGCTGCGGCCACCGCCGGTGCTCACCTGGCGCCTGCCGCGGCTGTTGCAGCGCTTGAGCCGCCAGCTGGGCGGCCCAGCTCTGTCGCCCTTCAGTGCCCCGCCTCTGCCGCCCCTGGCGGAGCCGGAGCTGCCGCTGGGGCAGGCCTGGCGTGCGCCGGCTGAGGCGGTGCCACTGGCCGCGGCCGCCGGTCGCCTTGCGGCCGAGCCGCTCTGTCCCTATCCGCCCGGCATCCCGCTGCTGATCCCGGGGGAGCGCATCGATGCCGGCCGTGCCGCCTGGCTACAGCAGCAGCAGCGGCTCTGGCCGGGGCAGATCGCTGATACGGTGAGGGTTGTGGCGGGATGAGCAGGGCGATGGGCGCGGCCGGTCAAGCCCCCTTCCGCTGGGACTTCGTGACGCCGGGTCTGCCCGATGCAGTCTTCGCTGATGCCCCCGGCTTCAGCCCCACGCCGATGGAGCAGCGGGTGATGCTCCTGGCCCATCTGCGCCCCCGGCCCGATTCGCTGGTCTGGGATGTGGGTGGTGGGTCTCGTCGATGCCACCGAGACGCTTGGCCAGCAGGAGGCCCTCGATCTGCAGGTGGTTCAGGCCACGGTGCATCGCATGCAGCGCCGCGGCAGCCAGGCCCGCCTGGCGGCGGCTGAGCCCCTGTTCCTGATCGCCGCCCAGCGACCCTGAATGCGCGTCGAGCCGGTGACACCTCCCTCTCCTACGCCCCGCTCGCGCACCTCCCCGCAGAGGTTGCTGAGCGGTTATGCGGCCGGTGGTTTCGGCTTGCTGGTGGTCGGTCTGGGCGGTTGGTGGTTCACGGTCGCCCTGGGTGTGATGGTCCATCTGGGCCTGCTGGAGTATTTCCGCCTGGCCCAGTCGAAGGGGATCCGCCCCGCCACCAAGACCACCCTGGTGCTGGTGCAGCTGTTGCTGCTCACCACCCAGTGGGCCCATGGCGGCAATGCCGCTGGTCTCGATTTCGCCGCCGATCTGGCCGGTGCCGTGCTGCCTCTCTCCGGTGCCGTGATCTGTGGCTGGCTGCTCCTGCAGCCGCTCACCGGCAGCATCGCCGATGTCGCCTCTTCCATCTTCGCGCTCTTCTACCTCGGCTTTCTGCCCAGCTACTGGATCCGCCTGCGCGATCTCTCCGACCCCTCCCTGGCCCCCAGCCTCGCCGGCTGGGGAGACGCCTGG
Organism: Synechococcaceae bacterium WB4_1_0192; assembly: GCA_009926195.1. Taxonomy (GTDB): domain Bacteria; phylum Cyanobacteriota; class Cyanobacteriia; order PCC-6307; family Cyanobiaceae; genus Vulcanococcus. The sequence continues at coordinate 4,813 of RFPK01000102.1, forward strand.
CCGCCCGTCAGCAGCGGCATGGTGCTGATGTTGATGGCCTGTCTGCTGATCGTGGCCACCGATATCGGGTCCTATGTGATCGGCCGGCGCTGGGGTCGCCATCCACTGTCGCCGATCTCGCCGGGCAAGACCGTCGAGGGGGCCCTGGGCGGCATGGTCTGTGCCCTGCTGCTCGGGGCTGGCTTCGGCCTGCTGCTGGGCTGGAACTTCGGCTGGGTGGCGGGAGCTCTGCTGGGCGTGGTTGTGGCGGTGTGCGCCCTGGTGGGTGATCTCACCGAATCGATGCTCAAGCGGGATGCGGGCGTCAAGGATTCGGGCGATTTCCTGCCCGGCCATGGCGGCATCCTCGATCGCATCGACAGCTACCTGTTCACCCCGGCGGTGTTCTTCACGGTCGTCAAGCTCCTGTTGCCCCTGATCAGCTGAGCGCTGCCGCTGGCCTGGTCCATGCCGCGCCCAGCGCTCGGTTCAGGGGGAGACCCGGGCGCTGCCGCGCAGCTGCAGCAGGCCACCGACCAGTTCGGCGGCCTCGATCCGGATGTTCGGGTCGGCCGGCAGCGGTACGCACAGGCCGGTGTCGCTGTTCACCAGCTCCAGGCGCTTGCCGTTCGCCCGTGGCTGCGTTTCGCAGTGCCGTCCCTCCGCCCACAGCAGCAGGCGGTCCCGTTCGATGCGCAGCTCCTGCAGCGGTGACAGCCCCAGCAGGCCATCCGCGAGCTGATCCCCCAGGCCGCGCCAGTGGGGGGTGCTGAACGAGCGGCTCAGGCCTGGGCCCGAGAGGGCCACGAAGCCGTTCACCTGGAAGGCGTGCTCCAGCTGCAGGGGCTGCCCCCGCAGCAGGCCACCGATCTGCACCTGGATCGCATCGCTGCGCAGCTCCACCAGTTCGATCTCCAGGTCGCTGAACACCACCCGCCGAGCCACCAGGCTCACCCCCTCCAGGCGACCGCGCAGCAGACCCAGGGCGGAGCCATGCAACTGGATCTCCAGGCTGTCGACCGCCTGGCACTGCTGCCGAATCCAGAACTGCAGTCCACTGGCCAGCAACTGCAGCACCGGGCTGGGGCGCTTGGCGTCGTTGTCGTCAGCCATGCCAGATCTGGGCCACGATGGCGGGTTGGTCGATATGGGGCAGGTGGCCGCAGCCATCCAGCTCCTGGATGCGCTCTCCTAACAGAGCCTGAGCCGCTCGCTTCTGGGGCGGGCGCAGGATGCGGTCCTCGCGGCCCCACAGCACCTGGATCGGCTGCGGCGGCAGGAGGGGCTCGCCGCAGCCGGCGAAGCCGCCGCTGCGGGCGAAGGCGGCAAGGGCCGGAGCCCAGCCAGGGCACTGCAGGTGCAGGGAGGCGATCTCCAGTTCGGCGGGGCCGACATCGCGATCGGGATCGGCGAAGGCCGTACGGCAGAGGCCGCGCCGCACCCCAGGCAGCGCCAGGAAGCGGGCGCCGAGTTGATCGAGCAGGGGTGGGACTGGCATCGGTCGGCCGGTGAGCCCCGCTGGCGCCAGCAGCAGCAGGCGCTCGATCGCTTCCGGTTGGCGTCGGGCCAGCTCGACCGCCGCCGAGCCCCCCATCGAGGCGCCGATCAGGCCGACCCGCGCTGCCTCGCTCCGGCGTTGCAGTTCCTCCAGCAGGGTCTCCAGGTGGGCGACGACGGTACCGGGGCCGTACTCGGCGCCCTGTGGCCGCGGGCAGAACCCGAAGCCGTGCAGATCGGGGATGATCAGCTGGTGCCGCGGCGCCAGCAGGGGCGCCAGGCGCCGGTATTCCAGGTGGGAGCTGTCGAAGCCATGGAGTAGCAGCAGCGGTGGTCCCTCGCCCAGGACCGCCACGGGCCAGGCGTCGCTCCAGCCGGGCAGCGTCCACCATTGCACTGCAGCGGCCAGGTCGCGCCCCTGGGGGTCGAGCAGGGTCCGCGCCGCACGCTCCAGCAGTTGCCGCGGTTCGGCGTTGATCGTCTCCTGCATCGGGATCAGGCCTGCACCGCTGTGCTGGCGCCGGTTTCACTCGCCGCCGTGGTGCTCACCAGGGCCGCCAGCAGGTCGGTGGGGCTCACGGCAAAGGGCAGGTGGTGCAGGTCGGAACCGGGGCGGCAGGCGAAGCTGCACACCGTTTCCAGCTCCCGCAGGCTCGCGTCCGCCAACCCCAGATCCGCCAGGCTGATCGGCAGCTGCAGCCCCGCAAAGAAGGGCAGCAGCTGGCGTCGCGCCTGGCCGGCCAGGCGGTTGCCACCCACGACTTCCTCCAGCCGCAGCTGCACCAG
>RFPK01000103.1 GCA_009926195.1 Synechococcaceae bacterium WB4_1_0192
GGCGTCGGACGGATGCCGTGGGGATGAGCTGGGGAGCGGGCGGCAGGCCTGACGGAGGGCGCAGCTGCCTGATGTCGACCGCTAGAACTGCGACTCCCGGCCATTCTTCCATGTTCCCGCCATTCGTTGGCTGCACTGATGACAGTTCCTACCAGCGTCTGCGGCGTCGCCATCAGGAACGCAAGCTGCAGACCCTGAGCTTCTGGCGCGATGGGCTCGAGCGTCAGTTGGCGGCGATCAACGCCGCAATCAGCACACTGGAGCGTCAGATGGGGGAGTCAGCAGACTCCTGAGTTCAGCCAGGCCGCGGTGCAGCAGGCGATGCACCGTGGCCGCACTGCTGTGCTGACGACGGGCCACGGTGCGCAGACTCTGGCCCTGCAGCACCACGGCCTGAACCACCCTGCGCTGGCGCAGCTCCAATGACTGCAGCCCCTCCAGCACCCCGTCAACAGGCGCACCTGGATCCTGCTCCGGACACGGGAGTTGCTCCAGCAGGGTCTGATCGAGCCAGAAGCGCTCGGGCCAAAGGCCGAGCTGCTCTGACTGCCGCCATTGCCGGTCACTCAACCCCATCGCCTGCCGGATCTCCTCCGGGCGGGCCTCCCGACCAAGGCTGTGGTGAAGAGTGGTCTGCAGCTTCTGGATCTGCTGCCGCCGCTCCTGCAGGCGACGGGGCGGCCGCACCAGTGGGGCGATATCGCGCAGATAGTGCAGGATCGCGCCACGGACGTGGCGGCGGGCATAGGCACTGAAGGGCACATCCTGACCGTGGTCGTACAGCTCAGCGGCCCGGATCAGCCCGAGCAGCCCCACCTGTTGCAGGTCGTCGCGGCATTCGGCGCTGTGGGCGGCGTAGTGGGCGGCAATCGGCCGCACCAGGTGAAGGTTGGCCTCCACCAGTGCGTTGCGCTGCCGCAGGCGACGGCCGGGGCGGGGGGGCCTGTGGAGGGTGGAGGCAGCCATCGAAGGGACTCTCGGAACCCCTTCAGCCAATCCGCCGGGATCAGGCGATGGCATCGGTGCAACCACGGTTGTTGGAAAACCGGTTGGCGGCCCTCAGCCAGGTTCTGCCGCCACCTGCCGCAGCAGGGCCATCGGTCCCTGGCTCTGCAGCCACTGGCGATCGGATTGTTCACCGATCAGCAGATAGCCCGCGAAGCCGAGGGCATTGATGCTGTAACCGGCCCAGTGCTCCTGGCGGCGACGGACGGTCATGAACCAGTCGCGATCAAACAGCAGGTTGTAGGGGTGGGCCGGAACAGGCGCCTGGCTGGGAGAACACAGGCCAAGATCCTGGCTGTGCTGCAGATAGAGCTCCTCCAGCTCGGCAGCGGGCGCCGAGGCCGGTGGCACGCGGCAACAGCTGGAGATGGCGATGGGGCTGACTGGCACCGGCCTCGGCGCAGCTGTTGAAAAACCACAGGCCGGATGTCTGAGCCTCAACTGCGGCCAGCGCCCGCCAGTCGGAAGGGTCCAGCCAGCCGGCCTGCGGCTGCCAGCTCTGGGTGATCAGCAGCAGATGGCCGCGCTGCACCGGAAACTTGTTCAGCAGAACGAGGTGGCTGTCCCCCAGCGGCTGAACCTCCAGGCGTGGATCCCAGGGCAGGAACGGATTCGGCTTGGGGCCACCGACGCGCAGGTGCTTGGGGGTGCGCGACAGCAGGCGACGCACCACGAACGGCGCCCAGGACTCCTGCTCCACCAACTCCGTGCGCAGGGGGATCAGGGCACCGAGGGACTCGGCCCTGTCACTGCAGCGCAGCGCCTGCGCCAGAAGATCGGAACTCATCCGCCCGCCCCGAGGCGCAAGCGGGCCAGCGAAGCACCGGGGTAGTAGCGGCCAAGGATTTCGTTGTAGGAGCGCCCGGCGCTGGCCAGGGCCTGGGCTCCCTCCTGGCTCATCGAGGCCCCCAGCTGGCCGTGAGCCTCCCAGCTGATCTGGTTGTTGGCCGCATACAGGCTCTCAACGATTCCTCCCTGATAGCTGAGGATCAGGCCGGCCGTCTCCTCCGCGGCACGACGGGTGCGCGGACTGCTGCTGAGCAGGCCGCGATAGGCCTGCCAGCGGGTGCTGTCGCCCAGGTGCCAGTGTCGGCTCGCGGGCCGCGCCATATGGGCAAGCGCATAGGAGCGGGCCGCCACGGCCTGGGCCTTGAGCGCTTCCATCGACCAGGAGCTGGGCATTTCCGCCCCCACCACCGAGGCGACGTAGCGCTCGAGCGGCAGGTGGTTCACCACCAGCAGGCCGCCCGGCGCCGGCAACAGGCGGAGACGACCGCTGTAGGCCCTGCCATTGAGAAGCACGGCCTGATCAGCGCTGGTTTCAAACCAGACCTCCGCGGGCAGGGCATCGACGGCACTCAGGGTGAGCAACTGGGCTGCAGAACCCTGCTGAAGCACGGTTCCGTCCACGCGGCGCAACCACCAAGGGCCGGTGGCCCCGAGGTCCACCTGGCTGGCCTGACGGGCCAGCGCGACCCGGATCTCCAGATGGAGCGGGCGGCCTTGATCCGGTTCTGCCAGGACCGTGCTTGTGCGATCGCCCCGTTGGGCCGCAACACCCTGCAGGTCGTCCCGGGCGTTGGCGCGGGGAGCACCGTGGACAAGATGGCCGCTACCGGTGAGCCGTACATGACCCGGCTGCTCCTGTTCGCACAGCATTCCACCATGGCGGGGCGAGCACTGCCAGCCGATCACGTGGCTGCGGCCGATCCGCTGCATCCACCAGGGGGCCACCAGGGCGTGGGCCGAGCCCGTGACCGGGTCCTCCTCAATGCCGAGGCCCGGGGCAAAGAAGCGCAGTTGGTAGTCGCAGGGTTGCCCCTGCCACCGGGGCGTGGCGGGCCCAGCCGCCTGCATCACCACCAGACCCTGTCGGTCCTGGTCCTGCAGGCGGGCCGCAGGCGATGCCAGCGCCGCCAGGGGCAGCTCCGCTGGCAGCAGGGCCACGCGGTAGCCCAGGGCTGAGCCCCAGTAGCCCTGGAGTTCCGCCCCCAGAAGCTCCTCCAGGGAAGCAGGTGGCTGCAACGGATCAAGGCGGCCGCTGGGAAGCACGAGGCTGGCCGTCGCAGCGCTCTCGTCCCGGAGCTGCACGGCCAGGGGACCGCTGCGACTGGCCAGGCTGAGCTGGGCGCCCGGCTCAATCAGGCGCCAATGGCCCAGCGCCAGCACCGCGGCGAGCGTGGCATGGCCGCAGAGGGGCACTTCGCAGGTGGGCGTGAACCAGCGCAGGGCCCAGCTTCCATCGGGCCGTCGCCAGAGGAAGGCCGTTTCCGATTGTCGGAAACTGGCGGCCAGGGCCTGCATCCAGCCGGCGGCAGCCGGCTCCTGCAGCAGCACCACCGCGGCACCATTGCCCTGCAGTGGCCCGGCCGCAAAGGCTTCCACCAGGACGGCGCGGTGGCTGGTGGAGTCAGGCGGCGGCATCATCGCGGGCAACACCGCTGGAGGTGAGGGCCAGGTTCTCGGCCCGCAGGTCGCGTTCCATCAGCCGGCGCACGGCCTGGTCGGGACTGATGCCGCCACCCATCAGGGCTGCCACCTCGGCGCAGATCGGCAGGTGCCAGTGGTTGGCGGCCGCCAGGCGCAGGACCGCATCGGCGGTGCCGGCCCCCTCCACCGTGGCGCCGACGGATGCCAGCGCCTGCTGGCACCCCTGACCTTCCGCCAGGGCCAGCCCGAAGCGGTAGTTGCGGCTGAGCGGGCTGCAGGCGGTGGCCAGCAGATCGCCGAGCCCAGCCAGACCGTAGAGGCTGGCAGGACTCCCCCCCAGGCCCTGGATCACGGTACCCATCTCGACCAGCGCACGGCAGAGCAGGGAGGCCTTGGCGTTGGCGCCAAGACGCAGGCCATCGCAGATGCCGGCGGCGATCGCCATCACGTTCTTGAGGGCACCTGCCACCTCGGTCCCGACAGGATCCGTGTTGGTGTAGAGCCTGAGACGGTCGCTGCTGAGGCTGTGCTGCAGGCGCCGGCCCAGTTCGGCATCATCGGCGGCCAGCACGCTGGCGGCGGGCAGTCCGGCGGCCAGCTCAGCGGCCAGGTTCGGTCCACTGAGCACCAACAGCGGCAGGTCGGGACGCCGGGCCCGCCAGAGCTGACTGGGGGTGCAGAGGCTGGCGTGGTCGATGCCCTTGCTGCAGCTCAGCAACGGCAGGCCAGATGGCCAGACGGGAGCAAGCCGGGCTGCCAGCTCGGGCACCCCGGCCATGGCGATCGCCACGAGGGCCAGATCCGCACCCTGCAACACCGCAGCGGGGTCGCCACCACGGCTTCGACTCCAACCCTGGATGCGGTGTCCCTGGTGCTGCAGCAGGCCGGCCAGGGTGTCGCCCCAGGCGCCGAGACCGAGAACAGCAATGCGCAGACTCATGGCGCCATCATGCGCCAACGGCGGCATGGGCCTGCAGCAGCTCCAGCGGAATCAGCGCGAGCGTGCTCTGCTCACAGGCTTCGAGGCGCACCGCTGGGGCCATGCCGTCCTCGTAGGCCTCCAACCAGCGCGCAGCGCAGACGCACCAGTGATCACCCGGCCGCAACCCAGGGAAGCCGTACTGCGGCGCCGGGGAGGAGAGGTCATTGCCCTGGGCACGGGTGTACGAGAGAAAGCGCTCGTCGACCACGCAGCAGACGGTGTGGCGTCCGAGATCCGCCCCGTCGGTGCGGCAGCTGCCGTCGCGGTACCAGCCGGTCATCGGGTCACAACCGCAGAGCTGCAGCGGTTCTCCCAGCACGTTGCGGGGGACATCGGCGGCACTGTTGGCCTGGGTCACGGCGGCAGGGGCCCGAACAACGGCGCCAGTCTGGCGAAGCTCTGGGACAAAAAACCGCCAGGAGGTTGACGGATTCGGGGGGGAAGGCGTTAAAGGTCTTTCAGCAGACCCCCCGATTAGATGAGCTGGGACTTCACCGAGGACGCCGCCTTCATGGCCCTCTGCGATGCCTTCAAGGAAAGCGGCGAGAGCTCGGCCATGGAGTTCCTGGCCAACGGCGAGGGTGCGTTCCATTTCCAGGAGCTCACCCAGAACGCCGCCGGTGAAGGCGTCGACCTGTCCGAGAACGAGGATCTCGAAGACTTCCAGCAGGAGGTGATCGAGACCCTGGAGGACATGTGCAGCTGAGCGCTCAGCTGCCGTAGAAGAAGGCGATCTCCTTGTCCTTGAGACCCTCCCAGCCCGCTGCCCGGAGACGCGCATCGAGGGTCTGTTGATCGAAGTGCTTGGCACCGGTCTTGACGATCCGGTTCCGCATCGACTTCTTGACGCCACTGCGGGCTCGCTTGCTCTCGAGCTCCATCACCGTGTTGTAGAGGTCGAGCATCGGGGCTGGGATCGGCGTGCCGTCCAGATCGATTCCGGAAGCAATGGCGTCATCGACGCCGCCGGGACCGGCAATGGCCATGGCTGTTGATAGGGGGGGGCGTGCGGGAGCCTAGAAGCGCCGCCGCCCCTGCTGAACATCAGGCCGAGAAGTAGCGCGCCTGGCTGTGGAGGGCCACCAGGGCCGTGGTGCTCTGCTCCGGTTCGAGCTGATCGCTCTCATCCATCGTCAGGCCGATGCGCTCGGCACCGAGCCAGGCCAGCTGCTGGCGAGAATCGGCCACGTTCGGACAGGCCGGGTAGCCGAACGAGTAGCGGCTGCCGCGGTAGCGCTGGGCGAGCACATCCCGAAGCGGCATGGCTGCGGGATCGGCGAAGCCGAGCTCGCGGCGGATCCGGGCGTGGGTCCACTCCGCCAGGGCCTCGGCCATCTGCACGCCCAGGCCATGGAAGTAGAGGTAGTCGCTGTACTGATCAGCCTGGAACAGCTCCTGGGCAAAGCGGGTGGCCCGCTCGCCCATGGTCACGGCCTGCATCGGCAGGACATCGCTGGGGCGGGGCTCGGCTGAGGCGTCGTCAGCCATAAGGTCGCGATAGAAGTCGGCGATGCAGTAACGATTGCCGCTGCCCTGGCGCGGCAGGTTGAAACGACCCAGAGGCTGGCCGGCGCCCATCGCGGCGGCCCCATCGGCCAGAGCGACGGGGTCGAACACCACCACGGCATTCCCATCACGGCCGCAGGGGAAGTAGCCATAGGCCACACGAGGGGTGAGCAGCTGCTCCTGACGGCACCGCTCCAGCCAGTGCTGCAGCACCGGTTCAGCCTTCTCCGCCAACATCGCCTCGTAGTCCTGCCGCGATTGGCCCTGGGCCTTGCGCAGCTGCCACTGACCGGCGAACAGGGCATTGCGATCGAGGTAGGCGAAGACCTCGTCGAGGGGGATATCGGCTTCGGTCAGCACACGGCTACCCCAGAAGGGAGGCGTCAGGGCCGGTTCCTCGGCAACGACATCGGAACGGTTGTCGTTGGGGAGCTTGACGTTGGGGAGGTTGTGGTCAGGGGTGCTGTCAGCGGCAGCTGCGCTGGCAACGGCTCCGGGTACCGTTCCGGCGTCTGCCGTACCCGGTTCGCCGGCAGCTTCGGATTCTGCCGCCCGATCGAGCCCCAGGCCCTCGGGAGCACCGGCCAGGAAGCCAGCCCGGTTGTCCCACTGGCTGGCATCGCGGGCAGCGACGTAGGCGTCCATGAAGCGCAGATCGGCGAAGGCATCGCGGCCGTAGATCACCTGCCCGCGGTACACCTCACGGCAGTCCTTGTTGACGAAGCGGGGCGTCAGCGCCGCACCACCGAGAATCACGGGCACGTCGATGCCGGCGGCGTTGAAGGCCTCGAGGTTGTCCTTCATGAACGCGGTCGACTTGACCAGCAAACCGCTCATGGCGATGCAGTCGGCGTTGTGCTGCTGCTGGGCCTCGATGATCGCCTCAACCGGCTGCTTGATGCCGAGGTTGATCACCTCGTAGCCGTTGTTGGTGAGGATGATGTCGACAAGGTTCTTGCCGATGTCATGGACATCGCCCTTGACCGTGGCGATCAGGAACCTGGCCTTGGCCGCGCGCCTGCCGCTGCCGTCATCGCCCTCCACCTTGTCCATCAGCGGCTCGAGGAAGGCCACGGCCGCCTTCATCGTTTCAGCGCTCTGCAGCAC
>RFPK01000104.1 GCA_009926195.1 Synechococcaceae bacterium WB4_1_0192
GACGGCGATGCCGAAGAGCAACGTCGCGAAGGTGGCCACACGCACCGCCTCGAGGGTGAAGCCGAGATAGTAAAAGGCGGCGGCCCAGAGCCCCCCCACCAGTACCTCGACCAGCGGATATTGCAGCGAGATCGGCAGCGCGCAGCCGGCACACTTGCCGCGCAGGATGAGCCAGCTCAGCAGCGGGATGTTCTCGTGCCACGTGATGGGGCGTTCGCATCGCGGGCAGCGTGAGCGCGGGGACACCACGCTCAGGTCGAGCGGCCAACGGGCGATGCACACGTTGAGAAACGACCCGAACGAGGCACCCACAAGAAACACGGGAATCATCACCAGGAGCAGTTCGGTCATCGTGAGATGGCCGATCAGCCCGCTGGTGAGTGCGCCGGTGTACTCGATACCGTCGAAGGCGGTGGTGTCGAACGCTTCGGTATTGAACGCTTCGTCTTCAAACACCTCAAGCGCAAGCGGCTCATCAGCCGCCGGCTCCGGGGTGGGATTGCGTTCGATCGCCGGAGGCGTGGCGAGCTGGGGTCGCACGATCCGCGGGGCAGGAGAGGAACCGGTGATCTGCTTCATCCAACCGCGGCGTGCCACCTCATACAGCACCATCGCCGTGGCCACCGAGGCATTGAGGCTAGGGGTGGCGCCACGCAGGGGGATGCGAACCAGCTGATCGCAGTGCTTGCGGGTCAGCATCGACAGACCGGAACCCTCTGAGCCGGTGACGATCACCAACGGCCCCTCCAGATCCGCTTCGCTCAGCGAAACACTGCCCTCACCGGCCAGGCCGATGACGCGATAGCCCTCCTCCTTGAGGGTTTCGAGCGAACGGTTCAGATTCACGACCCGGGCGACGGGCAGGTGTTCCAGGGCACCGGCGGCCACCTTGGCCACCGACCCTGTCAAACCGGCGCTGCGGCGCTGGGGCAGCACCAGGCCATGGGCCCCGAGGGCCTCGGCGCTGCGCACGATCGCGCCGAGATTATGGGGATCGGTGATGCCGTCGAGGGCCATCAGCAGCGGCGGCTCGCCGAGGTTGCGGCAACCGTCGATCAGGGTGGGCAGATCGAGGGTGTCGGCCGCCGCGACCTGCAGCACGATGCCCTGATGCACCGCACCATCGGTGAGCTGCCCAAGGCGAGCCCAGGTGACCTCCTCCACCAGCACGCCACCGGACTTGGCCTCGCGCAGCAGCTGCAGGAAGCGGGGCTGGAAGCGGAGTTCAGGGGTACACCAGATGCGATGGATCGGCCGCTCGCTCTCCAGGGCGGCCTGGGCGGCATGACGACCCCAGATCAGGTCCTCGGCGGGGGAAGCCTGAAAGCGCTCAGCCTCACCAACCGGCACCTCAACGGCGACCGGCGGACGGGAATCCAGGCGGGGGCGACCGGGACGGGCATCGCGGTTGAAGGAACGGGCGCCATCGCGGTCAAAGCGACGGCCGGGCGGGCGAGCACCCTCTCCGAACTGGGGACGCCCCTGGGGACGGCCGGCGCGGAACGGGGGTCGACCCTCCTCAGGACTGGCGCTGAAGGGCCGGCGACCGTCGCTGCGACGCGCATCAGGGCGGCGCCCCTCACCCTGGCGACCCTCGAAGCGACGCTCCGGACGCCCGCCGGCGGGACGGGGCCCGCGGGGCCCGTCAGGGCGGAAACGATCGCCACCACCATCGCGGGCACGCTCAGGGCGGCCCCCCTCGGGACGGCCGCGATCGGAGCGGGGGCGATCGAAGCGAGGTGCATCGAAACGACGCTCACCACGCTCGGAACGCTCTGGACGCTCGGAGCGACCCTCGCGCTCCGGACCGTCAGGGCGCCACTCACCGCGAGCCTTGAACGGCCGGGCAGGGCGGAATGGGCGACTGCCGCCGGCACCGGAGCCCTGCCCCTGGTCCCTTCGACGATCAAAACGGGGGCTCATGGCAGGCAGGCAAATGGGTTATGAGTCGGCGTCCTCGAGTCGATCCAGCAGCTGGGCAAGACGGCTGGGGTTCCGCAGAAAGAGCCAGCCAACCATTGTCTCAAATCCCGTGGCCCTGCCATAGATCCCCGATTCACCGCGGCGGGGGCCCCGGCCGGCCCGGTTACGCCCCTTCCTTACCTGCTCTAGCTCGTCAGCGGTCAGCACGCCCTCCCGCTCCAGACGGTCGAGGGCCGCGGCCTGGGCATCGGCGCGCACCTCAGCCACCACCGAGCGGTGCAGATCGGCACTGCGGCCAGGGGTGCGGCAGTGGCGCAGGCGCTGGTGCAGCTCCCAGACCGCATCACCGAGCCAGGCGAGCTGCAGGGGACCGAGTTCCCCCTGAATGGCCGGTGGCTGCAGCGCCGCCAACCAGGCGGCTGAACCCGGGGCTTCAGGCAGCGAGGGAACCGAGGGCGGTGTCGAGGTCGGGCTGGAGATGGAGAAACTCCTCGAGTCTCACCAGTTTCACCGTCTGGACGACCCGGGCGTTGCCGACGACCAGGAACTGCAACCCCTGACCATTGCAGAGCTTGGCGAGTTGCACCAGGACGCCCAGGCCGGAGGAATCGATGAAATCGATCCGGCTCAGATCGATCACGAGCGGCTGGGGAGTGCTGGTGAGGTGATCACCGACAAAGGCGAGAAACTGCTTGTCGGAATAGGCGTCAAGCTGGCCGGTGAAGCGGAACAGCATGCAGCCGTCCTGTTGCTCAAAGCCGCCGCGCAGGGAGACGGTCAATCGCTGCAGATCAGTGATGGCTTCTGGCCCCCTCGGCGAGCGCGACCGAAGTGTAGGGACGCTTTCGGGATTGGGAACCCGCCAACCGTGGATGCGGCGATCTGCAACAGAAGCGGAGCCGAGATCGGCGGCAGAAGCGGCGATCTTCAGCGGCGGCGTTCAGCCATCAGCGCCGCGAAACGGGCGAAGTGGTGATCGGCATCATGGGGGCCAGGACTCGCTTCCGGGTGGTACTGAACCCCGAACAACGGTTTCTGACGGTGGGCCAGGGCCGCGACGGTGCGGTCGTTGAGATTGAAGTGGGTGATCTCCACTTCAGCGGCCGGCAACGAGGCGGCGTCGAGCGCGAATCCATGGTTCTGGCTGGTGATCTCCACCACGCCGGGGCTGCCGCAGGGGTGGTTGAGACCGCGGTGACCGTAGCCGAGCTTGTAGGTGCTGCCGCCAAGGGCCAGACCGAGAATCTGGTGGCCGAGGCAAATGCCGAACACCGGCAGATCGCCCTGCGCCACCAGACCGCGGGCCAGGTTGATGCCGGCGGTCACGGCCGCCGGATCGCCGGGGCCGTTGGAAAGGAACACACCCTCGGGCTGCAGCGCCAACACCTGCTCCAGCGTCGCGGCGGCAGGCAGCACCGTGATGGCACAGCCATGGGCGGCCAGGCGCTCCAGGATGGCGCGCTTGATGCCGAAGTCGATCGCCACGACCCGATAGGGGCTCTCGGGGCAGGACTGACGACGCTGATCAAAGCTGGCCGGACAAAGGGACGTCCAGGTGTAGGGCTCGTGGGTGCTGACCCGTTCGGCCAGGTTCAGGCCGGCCATCGAAGGGGCGGAGCGGACCCGCTCCAACAGCTGCTGAGGGCTGCTGCCGTCGGTGCTGATGGCGCCGTTGATGGCTCCACCCTCGCGCAGATGTCGCACCAGGGCGCGGGTGTCGATACCGGCGATGCCTACCACGTTGTGGCGCTGCAGCCAGGATTCCAGACTCTGCTCGCTGCGCCAGCTGCTCTCCTGGGGCACGAGCTGGCGGGCGATCACACCGCTCACATGCGGGGCATCAGCCTCCTGATCGACGGCATTGACACCGGTATTGCCGAGCTCGGGATAGGTGAAGGTCACCAGCTGGCCGGAGTAGCTGGGATCGGTCATCACCTCCTGGTAACCGGTCATGCCGGTGTTGAACACCACCTCGCCGATGGCGGTGCCGCTGGCACCGAACGCTGTGCCACGCAGCACCAGGCCATCGGCCAGCACGAGCAGGGCGGGAGTGGAGGAGGGGGCGGTCGTCATGGCCCCCATCATCCCGCAGGGCCTGCAGGGGTCAGGCCAGGGCCGAGCGCAGCAGCTCCAGACGCTGCCAGGCGGCGGCGGAGGCCATCGCCTCCAGGGCCATCGGCACCGCCTCAGCCACGCTGGCGCTGCGGCCACAGGCCCACAGCACCAGGGCGGCATTCAGGGCGACCACATGGCACTGCGGCTCGCTGCCGCGGCCCTGCAACACCGCCTCCAGAATCGCTCGATTGGCGGCAAGATCACCACCAGCAAGCGCCGCGAGCGGTGCACTGACCAGGCCGAAGTCCTCAGGTCGCACGGTTTCGGAGCGCACCTGCCCCGCTTCGATCAGGCGCAGCTCACTGGCACCGGAGAGGGAGGCCTCATCGAGGCCGCCATGGCCATGAACGACCACGGCCCGCTCCAGGCCGAGCCGGGCGAGGGCATCGGCCATCGGATCGAGCAGGTGGGCACCGCCGACACCGAGCACCTGGGTCTCGGGGCGCAGCGGATTGACCAGCGGCCCGAGCAGGTTGAACACCGTGCGTACGCCGAGGCTGCGCCGCAACGGCGCCAGTCCGACCAGGGCTGGATGCCAGCCGGGGGCAAACAGGAAGGTCACACCGCTGGCGGGCAGGGCCTGCAGCACCCGCTCCGCTGGCGCCTGGAGATTGAGACCGGCAGCTTCGAGAACATCAGCGGAGCCCACCTTGCCGCTGGCGCTGCGGTTGCCGTGTTTGGCCACATGGGCGCCGCAGGCCGCAGCCACGAAGGCCACGGCCGTGGAGATGTTGAACGTGTTGGCGCCATCACCACCGGTGCCGCAGGTATCCACCAGGGGCAACTCAGGTCGGGGGCCCGGCAGGGGACAGGCCTGGCGGAGCACGGTCGCCATCGCCGCCAGCTCCTCACCACTGGGTTCCTTGGCCCTCAGGGCGGCCAGCAGGGCACCGGTGAGGACCGGCTCGATCGCCTCCTCCAGCCAACCCAGCATCAGCGCCTCAGCCTGGTCGGCGCGCAACGAACGTCCCTGCAGCAACTGCTCCAGCAGGGCGGGCCAGGGAGTGGAAGCGGCCATGGCGGCGCCGGATCGCAGAACGGTGGGCCTGATGTAGCAGAGACACGCAGCGGCGTGGCTGTTCAGGGTCCGTCCTGGTCAGCGGTATCGAAGCCGGATCCCACCGCCTGGGGTGCCGCCTCGGCTCCGGGCCGGAAGCCGGCGGCCCAGATGGCCCGGCAGCGGGCATTGAGCTGGTCGCGGCTGAGGCCCCAGAGCCGCAGGGTCTTCTCGAGGTCCTCCTGAAGGTCGAGGGCACCCGGGAAACCGCTGTATCGCATCAGCAGCCGCCCGAGATCCACCAACTGGCGGTCAGTGGGTTCATGGGCCGCCAACAACTGATCCACCAGCTCGCGGTCCGTGGCGTGCAGGGGATGGGCGGTCTGCGCGTCGGCGGGCAGATCGGCCATGGCAAGCGAAGGGGAGGCTGCGGCCAGCCCAGCATCGCCCAGGCCGCTCTCTAGGTTGGCCCCACCCTGACGTTCTCCATGGCCGCCCTCCGCCTCGGGCTGATCCGGCGCTACCTGCGGCCCCATCGCCGCACCGTGCTGCTCGGGGTGCTCGCCCTGGTGGTGGTGAACCTGCTGAGCGTGTCGCTGCCGCTGCTGGTGCGGGGCGTGATCGACGACCTCCAGGACGGGTTTCAGATCGCCGACGTGCTGCGTGAGGCGGCGCTGATCATCACGCTGGCCACCGCGATGGGCGGCGTGCGGCTGTGGTCGCGGATGCTGGTGTTCGGTGTGGGTCGGCAGGTCGAGGCCGATCTCAAGCAGAAAATTTTCGACCACATGCTGCGGCAGGAGCCGGGCTGGGTGCAGACCACCGGCAGCGGTGAGGTGATCAGCCGGGCCACCAGCGATGTGGAGAACGTGCGCCGCCTGCTGGGCTTCGCGGTGCTCAGCCTCACCAACACAGCCCTGGCCTATGCCCTCACCCTGCCGGCGATGCTGGCGATCGATCCGCTGCTGAGCCTGGCGGCGGTGGGGCTCTACCCACTGATGCTGGTCACGGTGCGCCTGTTCGGCGGGCGGATGATGCGCCAACAGAGGCGCCAGCAGCAGTCGCTGGCCCAGCTGAGCGACCTGATCCAGGAGGACCTCTCCGGCATCAGTGCCATCAAGATCTACGGCCAGGAGACCACCGAACGGCAGGCCTTCGCCGAGCGCAACCGCGCCTACCGCGACGACGCCCTGCAGCTGGCCCGCACCCGCAGCACCCTGTTCCCCCTGCTGGAGGGCATCTCATCGGTGAGCCTGCTGCTGCTGCTGGCCCTCGGCAGTGGCCAGCTGGAGAGCGGCAGGCTCTCGATCGGTGATCTGGTGGCGCTGATCCTTTACGTGGAACGGCTGGTGTTCCCCACCGCCCTGCTGGGCTTCACCCTCAACACCTTCCAGACCGGCCAGGTCAGCCTGGAGCGGATCGAGGAGCTGCTGCAGCGCCAGCCACGCATCCAGACCGTGGCACAACCTCTGAGCCCTGTGGAACCGGCCCGCGGCCATGGTGCCGCGATCGAAGCCCGCAACCTGACCGTGCGCTACGACGGCGCCGAACGCGATGCCCTGGAGGGGCTCAGCTTCCGGATCAACCCCGGCGAGCTGGTGGCGGTGGTGGGTCCGGTCGGCTGCGGCAAGACGACCCTGGCCCGTGCCCTCGGACGCATGGTGGAGGTGCCGGGGGGGCAGCTGTTCCTCGACGGCCGCGATGTGACGGCCCTGCGCCTGGAGGATCTGCGCGCCCGGGTGGCGCTGGTACCGCAGGAGGGTTATCTGTTCACCGCCAGCCTGGCGGACAACCTGCGCTACGGCGAGCCCGATGCCGATCCGGAGGCGGTGGAGCGGGCGGCGGTCCAGGCGCGCCTGGCCGGTGATGTGCGCGGCTTCCCTGACGGGTACGCCACGCTGGTGGGGGAGCGGGGTATCACCCTCAGCGGCGGCCAGCGCCAGCGCACGGCCCTGGGGCGGGCCCTGCTGCTGCAGGCCCCCCTG
>RFPK01000105.1 GCA_009926195.1 Synechococcaceae bacterium WB4_1_0192
CAAGCCGCCTCAGGTGCTGCAGCTCAACAGAAAGGATGAGCAGGTGCGCCTCGAACGTGAGGCTGCCGAAGCGCGCGCCGCCGCCGATGCCGCCCTGGAGCGCGCCGCCGCGCTCGAGAACGCGGCCCGTGCAGGCCGGGGTGAAGCCGCCGTGCCTGCACAGGCCCCGAGCCGTCCTGCGTCCGCACCCGCCCGCAGCGATGCCGACCTCTTCGACATGAGCGGCTTCGAGGGGATGAGCATGGCCGACCTGCTCGGCCCCGAGGAACGCCAAGGCCGCCGGGGCGGTACTGGGAGCGGTGGTGCCCGCAAGGCACCGCCCCAGCCCGAACGTGCCGCCGTGCCCGCCCGCACCGTCGACGACTTCGATTTCGATGCTGACGCCTTCCTGGCAGCCCTTGACGAACAGGAGTTCGTGGGCACCACCGGCGAGGTGGCCACCGGCACGGTGGTGGGTATCGAAAGCGATGGGGTCTATGTGGACATCGGCGGCAAGGCGCCGGGGTTCATGCCCAAGAAGGAATGCGGCCTGGGGGTGATCACCAACCTCAAGGAGCGCTTCCCCCGCGGCACCGCCGTCGAGGTGCTGGTCACCCGTGAGCAGAACGCCGATGGCATGGTCACCGTCAGCGCCCGCGCCCTGGCCCTGCGTCAGAGCTGGGAAAAGGTGCGCGCTCTGGAGAAGGAGGGCAAGGTGGTGCAGGTCAAGGTGAATGGCTTCAACCGCGGCGGTGTCACCTGCGATCTGGAGGGCCTGCGCGGCTTTGGCCAGCTGCGCGATCTGCGCGAGGTGTTCGGTCAGGGCGATCGCGTCAAGGCGCTGATCACCGAGCTGGATCCCGGTCGGGGCCGGATCGCCCTGAACACGGCACTGCTGGAGGGCCCCCCGGGTGAACTGCTGATCGACCGCGACAAAGTGATGGCGGAAGCCGTCGATCGGGCCAACCGGGCGCGTAGCGTGCTGCGCCAGCAGGAACAGACCGCCGGATGAGTCAGGCCATCGAGGCAGCCCCGCCGGTGACGGGGCCCATCCAGGCGGACTGGGAACTGGATTACTACTCGCGGCCGATCCTTGAGCCCGATGGCAAGAAGCGCTGGGAGCTGCTGATCTGCAGCTCCCCCCGTGACGGGGCGGCCTTTCGCTGGTGCCTGAACTGTCCGGCCGGCAGTGTGAACTCCAGCTGGCTGCGTCAGGCCCTGGAGCAGGCCCTCGCCGCCGCGACCGAACAGGGGTTTGCACCGCCGCGGCGGCTGCGTTGCTGGCGTGGCTCGATGCGGACGATGGTCCAGCGCGCCGCCGAACCACTCAGCCTGGAGGTGGTGCCCAGCCGGCGCTGCTACGCCCTGGTCGAGTGGCTTCAGGAGCGCATGGCCACGATCTATCCCAACGAGGAGGGGTTCATGGCGGGGCCACTGGCGCCACCGCCACTGCCGATTCAGCCCCTGGCCGTACCGCTGCCGGAAGCGGCCCGAGGCGATCGCTGGAGCTGGGCCTCGCTACCGCTCGGCGCCCTGCGCGAGGCGGCCGACTGGGACGTGAGCTTCGCCGGCCTGGTGCCCCTCAGCAGCGAGCTCGACGATGAGGTGCTGGTGAGCGGGCTGCGCCTGTTCAGCACCAGCCGCTCCCTGGCGATCGCCGGCTGGCTCGCTGGCCTGGAACCCGTGCGGCTGGAGGTGGATGGCAACCAGCTGGTGCTGGAGGCCGGCATGGAAGACCGCTGGCTGCTCGGCAACCTGGAGAGCGAGGAGGCCGCCGCCGCCGCCGCTGCCTTCCGCAGCGCCCGCAGCCAGGCGGCGGGCATCCAGTTCATCGCCGTGCAGAGCAGCGAGGATCAGCCGGGCTTCGATGGCTTCTGGATCCTCCGTGATCTGCCCGATGCCTGAGCGCACGCGACGCCAGCACCCCCATGGCTGAAGCCGTCGATCCCCCCTTCGACCGACCGGATGCCGGCTTCAATGCCCTGGAGGGCTGGACCTGGGTGGGGTGCTACGGCGGCTACTACCTCCAGGCCGACCTGCTCGCGGCGTTCGAGCACGGTTTCTTCACGCGCCAGTGGCAGGGGCGTGGCCCCGATGAACTGGCCGGCAGCATCAGCGCCGGTGTCAGCGTGCACCGGCCGCAGCAGGTGCACAGCGCCCTGGTGCTGTCGGCGGGCCAGGCCCTGGGTGAACCCTGGCCCGAGGCCGACGGCCTGGTGAGCGACCGCGGCGGCCAGAGTCTGTGGGTCTGCGGCGCTGACTGCACGCCGGTGCTGCTGGCGGATCCGGACAGCGGCCGTGTCGCCGCCTGCCATGCGGGCTGGCGTGGCGTGGCCGGCGGCATCCTGCTCGAGGCGATCGGTCAGCTTGAAGCCGCCGGCAGTCGGCGCGATCATCTGCTCGTGGCCCTGGGACCGGCCGTGAGCGGCCCCAATTACCAGGTGGACACCACTGTGGCCGAAGCGGTGGCCGCCGCCCTGCCGGGATCGCTGGCGGCCCTGGAGGCCTGCGGCGCCCTGGCGCCTGATCCGTTACCGGAGCGGCATCGCCTCGACATCCGCGCCGCCAGCCGCCGCCAGCTGGAACTGGCGGGGATCGCCAGCGACCGCATCGCCGTCTGTCCGCTGTGCACCGTGGCGGAACCGCTGCTGTTCCACTCCTGGCGCCGGGATCAGGTCAAGGCGGTCCAGTGGAGCGGCATCGTCTCCCAGCAGAGCGACTGAGACCTGACCCCTCGGCGTTCAGGTCGATCCAGCCGTTCCTTCCTCCAGGTCCAGCGCCAGATCCAGGCTCAGTTGGCCGGGGGCACCGGCCCGACGGGCTGATCGCCGACGGGTGGGCGGCGCTGCCGCCGCAGACCCGTCGGCTGGAACGGCATCAACGGGGCGTCGACCGGGCTGGAACCAGCTCAGCAGCGCCCGCCAGTGGGCCGGATCCAGCTGATCAAGATCGAGGGCAGCAGGAAACAGCTCCGGCATCGCTGCCGGCAGGCGCGCCATGGCCGCGGAGGGATCCCTGATCGCCTGCATCGCCCACTGGTAGTGATCGATCGGACAGTCGCCATCGATCAGGTGGCGCATGAAATGCAGAGCGCCCCAGCGCCAGTCGATGCCGCAGAGATTGGCCAGGAAGCTGGCGTAGATCGCCCGGCTGCGGAAATTGAGCTCCAGCCACCCCCCCTCGGCCGCCAGGCAGCGGGCAGCCGCATCCACGATCGGGAAGCCCGTGCGCCCCTGCCTCCAGGCGGCATAGAGCTCCGCCTCCAGGCCATCGGCAGGGGCGCCTTCGGCCAAGGGGACAGCGTCAACGTCGAAGGGAGTCCAGAGGGAGCTCTGCTCCAACTGGGGCAGATAGCGGAAGCGCTGATGCATGCCGGCACCCCAGCGCAGGCGGCTGATCAATTGCACGGCACTGCGCTGGCGCGTGCGCTCCTGACCCGCCAGACTCGCAAGCCGGTGGAGGCACAGGCGCGGGCTGATCACCCCGAATTTGAGATAGGGGCTGAGCCCGGTACTGACACGGGCGGAGGGGTAACTGAGCTCCCAGTAGTAGCGGCGTGAGGCGGGGCCCGTGCAGAAGGACTCCAGGCGCAGGAGCGCCGCCTCCGTCCCTGCAGCGGGCAGCGGCTTGCGATCCGGAGGCAGGCCAAGGTGCTGCAGGGTCGGGATCGGCAGATCTGGCAAGCACTCAGAGGGGGACGGCACGGCGACGCGGGTCGGCGCAGCCGGCGGGGCCTCCGTCATGGCACGGTGCCAGCGACGACTCCAGGCGGGATAGCCCAGCAGCGCATCACTGGCACCTGCCGGTTCGATCCACGTGATCGGAATCGCCTCCATGGCCAGCCGGCGATTGACCGCCGCATCGCGCCAGCGACCGACCAATCGCTCACTGTCTGTGTGAGCAATCACGCGATCGGCGGCAGCAGCCTTGACGACAGCGACCAGCTCCGTGACCGGATCACCGCGGCGCACCAGCAGGCGACCACCGCGGCGGCGCAGATCCTGATCGAGGACGCGCAGGCTCTCCAGCAGAAAGGCGACGCGGGCGACCGCAGTTTCTGGATGAAACAGCAACGCCGGATCAAGAATGAACAGGGGCAGCACGGTGCCATGCCGGCAACCTTCAAGAAGCGGCTCGTGGTCAGCGAGGCGCAGGTCGCGGCGAAACCAGATCACGCTGCGGATCATGCTGCCGATCAGGCGCTGTACGCACCTTGCCATTCAGCCGGCAGGGTGTAACAATGCAGATGTTGCATAAGTGTTGTCCTGATGCTCACCGGAGCCGACCTCCTGGCCAAAGTCAAGGAACTTGGCGATGCCAGCAAATCCGACATCGTGCGCGCCTGCGGCTACGTCTCCACCAAGAAGGACGGCACCGAGCGCCTGAACTTCACGGCCTTCTACGAAGCCCTCCTCAACGCCAAAGGCGTCGAGTTCGGCGGCGGCCCCTCCAAGGTAGGCAAGGGAGGCCGCAAACTGAGCTTCTCCACCAAGGTTCAGTTCAACGGCAACCTGATGGTGGGCAAGGCCTACACCGCCCTGCTTGACCTCAAGCCCGGCGACGAGTTCGAGATCAAGCTGGGGCGCAAGCAGATCCGCCTGGCGCCCCTGGGCTCCAGCGACGACGAAGAGTGATGGCCACGGCTTCCGCCACGCGGATGCCATCGATCCCCGCCGAGAGGATGCCGCCGGCATAGCCAGCACCCTCACCGGCGGGGTACAACCCCGGGGTATTGACGCTTTCCAGAGCCTGTTCACCCGCATCGCGATTCCGCGGCAGCCTGATCGGTGACGACGTACGCGTCTCGACACCGGTGAGAATCGCATCATCCATCGCATAGCCGGGAATGCTGCGGTTGAACTGCGGCAACGCCTCACGCAGGGCGGCGATCACATCTACGGGCAGAGCTGAGCTGAGATCCGTGAGCTGGATGCCGGGCGTGTAGGAGGGTTCGACGCTGCCGAGCCGCGCGCTGGGACGTCCAGCCAGAAAATCACCCAGGCGCTGGGCGGGAGCGGCATAGGTACCGCCGCCAAGCTCAAACGCACGCGATTCCCAATGGCGCTGAAAGGCGACGCCGGCGAGCGGATCGCCGGGGCCTGAACCGTACGGCTCCACATCGGCCGGTTCAATGTTCACGACGATACCGCTATTGGCATTGCGCTCATTGCGGGAGTGCTGACTCATGCCATTGGTCACCACCCGTCCGGGCTCGGAGGTGGCGCCGACCACCAGGCCACCGGGACACATGCAGAAGCTGTAGACGCAACGGCCGTTGCTGCAGTGGTGCACGAGCTTGTATTCGGCTGCCCCCAACTGGGGATGGCCGGCACAGGTCCCCCACCGGGCGACATCGATCAGCGGCTGAGGATGCTCGATCCGGAATCCAACCGAGAAGGGCTTGCGCTCCATCGCCACCCCGCGCTCATGCAGCATCGCGAAGGTGTCCCGGGCACTGTGGCCCACGGCCAGCACCACCTGCTCCGCCGCGATCCAATCGCCATCAGCCAGGTGCAGTCCACGCACGGCGCGGGTGTGCGGATCGAGCTCCAGCCGCTCAACACGGGCCTCAAAACGGATTTCACCGCCTAGCTGCTCGATCTGGGCGCGCAGGCCGCGCACCACCGTGGCCAGCTTGAAGGTGCCGATGTGCGGGCGGTGCAGCACCAGAATCTCGGGGTTGGCGCCGGCCGCCACCAACTCCTCCAGCACCTTGCGGCCCAAGTGGCGCGGATCGCGCACCTGGCTGTAGAGCTTGCCGTCGGAAAAGGTGCCGGCCCCTCCCTCGCCGAACTGGGCGTTGGATTCCGGATTGAACGCGCGCTGGCCGCGCCAGAAGCCGAAGGTGTCGGCGCTGCGCTCCTTGACCGCCTTGCCGCGCTCCAGCAGCAGCGGGCGGAAGCCCATCTGGGCCAGCAGCAGCGCGCAGAAATAGCCGCAGGGTCCTGCCCCCACCACCACCGGCCGCGGCATCGAACCGGGGGCAAGGCCGGCCGGGGCCTGGGTCACCAGCGTGTAGCGACAATCGCTGGCGGGCTGCAGGTGCGGATCACGTCGAAAGCGCTGGAGCAGCAGCTGTTCCAGCGCGGCATCCAGGCCGATCTCCACGCTGTAGCTGAACTGGATCGACTCGCGGCGACGCGCATCGATGCTGCGCTTGACCAGGGTCTGGCTAAGCAGCTGCTCAGGCTGCAGTCTGAGCCGGCGGCAAATCGCCGCCGTGAGATCGCTCGCGCTGTGGTCGAGCGGCAGCTTCAGTTCACTCAGCCGCAGCACGCGCACTCCCGCCTCTGCCTTTGTTGTAGGTCAGCGCCGGTGCAGACCAGGGCAGTTCAGGCCAGCGCTCGACCCTTCCAGGTCCAGCCCCGCCCGCTCAGGGTGCGCCAGACCGACGTGGGACCGATCGCTCCGACGATCAGGCCGCCCACGCCCATCAGCCACCAATGGCGCATCGGCATCTGAAAGCGCTCACGGCTCCAGAGCCGGAGGACCAGCTGCAGAGCGATGCCCACCATCGCCAACGCCAGGGTCCAGACAGCGACAGGCTGGGCCAGGAGGAGGAGGGCGATCAACGCCGCCGGGGCCAGCAACCAGGGGACGCTGAACAGCAGCACCACCACGGCAGCCGCAGCGAGGGCCCGGGGCACGCTGCCATCCAGGCCGAGCAGCCAGTTCTTGCTCCAGCCCTCCCAAAGGGCCGCGAAATCGGGGTACATGCGCAGATCAACGGCGTCCAGGCCGAGCAGGTAGCGCAGGCGGTAACCGCCGGCTTTGATGCGTCGCGCCAGGGCAAGGTCCTCGACCACCTCCGCCGCCAGGGCTCGGTGGCCGCCGATCGCCTCGTAGCTGCTGCGGCGGAACAGCATGAACGGCCCGGCCGCGAAGGCCACCGGACTGTCGGGATCGTTGGCGGCGGCGATCGGAAAGCCGAGGCCAAGCAGGCTGGCGATGATGGGTTGCACCATCCATTCAGCCAGGCAGCCACAACGCAGGCGGGGCGCCAGGCTGAA
>RFPK01000106.1 GCA_009926195.1 Synechococcaceae bacterium WB4_1_0192
CTGTTCTACGGCGTGATGGATGCCACCCAGAGCCGTGATCAGGCCTGGGACTTTGCTCAGCTTGGCCGGCTGCTGGAGCGGGCGGACAAGACCAGCCGCCTGCTCGATGCCAACTGGCTGCTGAGCGAGGCGGCGGATGGCGCCGGCCGTTCGCCATTCCTCGATGAGCTGCACTGGATCGGGGTGCTGCGCTGCCTTGGTGCCTACCAGATGTTCCGCCAGCACAGTGGCCAGCCGATCCAGCGCAGCAGTGTCACCCAGTTCCTGCTGCTTGATGCCCGCTTCCCGCGCTCCGTACGCCATTGCCTGGAGGCGATCAGCGAGCGTCTGCGCGCCTTGCTCGACGATCGCAAGCTCGTGCAGCAGCTGTGCCATCTCGATCAGCTGATCGAGCGGCTGCAGCAGTCCGGCACCACCCGCCGTCGTCTGTTCCGCCTCGGCGGTGATCTGCCGATCCAGGCACAGCAGCTCAGCGAGGACAGCCGCGTGGCCGAGCTCGAATGGCTGGCCGGCCTGCTCCAGGCCCGTTGGCGTTATCTCAGCCTGGAGGAGCTGCTCGGCGATGGCCTGCACGCCAGCGTCGCGCGCCTTCAGGCCGATCTCGATCGCCTCGACGACCTGATCCACGCCCGCTACCTGTTCAGCGAACCGGTCGCAGGCTGAGGCGGAGCCTCAGCCCTCCACCAGTTCGGGGGCGATGCGCAGACTCCGCTCCCGTCCGCAGTCCTGCTCGATCAGGCCGCACTCGCGCCATTTCGAGAGCTGGCGTGTCACCGTGACCCGCGTGTGGCCGCTCAGACCCGCCAGCTCGGCGTGGGTGAGCCGCAGCGGCAGCTCATACCAGGCGCCATGGCGGCGGCCCAGCCGCTGCACCAGCAGCTGCAGCAGCGCTGCGATCCGCCGTTCGGCATCGCCCAGGTGGCGGATCATCAGCAGGGCCACGGTCCAGTCGTGCAGCGAGCTGCCCCCCTCTGGCGGCAGGGCTGGACCACCCGCCTCCAGCTGGGTCGGCGTGACGGCCTGCAGGTGCAGCCGCGCCGTACGCAGCAGATCGAGCGGCAGGTGATCCCCCGCCTGCAGGAAGCCGAGTGTGATCGGCGTGGCGTCCAGGGCCTCCTGTTCCGGCCGCGAGATCCACACCCGCACCAGCCCAGCCGTCACGCACAGGCAGCTGTTGCTTGCCAGCACCTGTTCGTCGAGCACCACCGTGTGGCCGCTGCGGATCCGCAGCGGTGCCGCCGTGGTCGTCGCTTCAATCGTCGTCATGGGCGTAACGGCGATAGAGGAAGTCGAGGGCGTGGTTGCGCAGCTGGCCATAGCGCGGATCCTCCTGGATCGCCTGGTAGCTGCGCGGTCGTTCGAACGGCACCGTCAGGATCTCGCCGATCGTTGCGGCCGGGCCGTTGGTCATCATCACGATCCGGTCGGCGAGGAACAGGGCCTCGTCGATGTCGTGGGTGATCATCAGCACCGTGGGCCTGTGCTCGCGCCAGATCGCCAGCAGCTCCTCCTGCAGCTCCTCCTTGGTGATCGCATCCAGCGCGCCGAACGGTTCATCGAGCACCAGCACCTCCGGCTGCACCGCCAGGGCACGGGCGATCGCCACCCGCTGGCGCATGCCGCCGGAGATCTGGGCCGGGCGCTTCCGGCGCGCCTCCAGCAGGCCCACCATCTCCAGGTGGTGCTGCACCACATCGGCGCGGGCCCCGGGGGCCAGCTCCGGCCGCGCCGCCTTCACCGCCAGTTCCACGTTCTGCTCCACCGTCTGCCAGGGCAGCAGCGAGTAGTTCTGGAACACCACCATCCGATCCGGCCCCGGCCGCTCGATCGGCACGCCGCGCAGGCTGACGCTGCCGCTGCTGGGGTTGAGGAAGCCGGACACCATGTTCAGCAGGGTGCTCTTGCCGCAGCCGGAGTGGCCGATCACGCACAGGAACTCCCCCTGGCTCACCTGCAGGTTCACCTCCCGCAGCGCTTCGAAGTCGCCGCGGCGGGTGTGGAACACCTGGCCCACATCGCGGAATTCCAGGAAGGGGGCGCCGCTGGCGGCGTCCGTGGCGACGGTCGCGGACTGGGGACTGGTCATCGAGGTCGTCATCTCAGCGGGCGGCGAGGGGGCGGGAAGCAGCGGCCGGCGGCAGGGTCACGGTGTCCACGGCGGCGGCGCCGCTGAACGGCTGGCCGCGCAGGTAGGTGAGCGGATCGTCCTGATCAAATGGCCGTCCGTCCGCCATGGCGATCGGTTGACGCTCCGGCCGCAGGGCGGCGAAGCCGGCCAGCTCCAGGGCCTGATCGCACAGGTCGTTGCGATACACCTGGCTGAGCAGCTCCAGGCGGTTGCTGGGGAAGCTGCTCCAGCCCCAGCGGCTGAACTGGGTCAGGATCCAGGCCCCCTCCGCGCCGTTGGCCACATGGGCGCGATCGCTGTGGTAGCAGGGCAGGGGCAGGCGCTGGCCGGAGGGTTGGCCGCTGCCAAGGTCGAACTGGCGCTGCAGCGCTGCAGCGGCATCGTTGCCCAGCCATTGGGGCCTGCTGAGCAGATCCACCAGCCCATCGTGCTGACCGCCGTCATCACAGAGTTGGCCACCCCGCATCAGCGCCGCGCAGAAGCGGAGCAGCGCCTGGTCGTGCGTCGCCGCCCACCCTTCATTGCAGGTGAGCACCTTTTCGGGATGGCCTCTCCAGATGTCGTGATCGGTTGCCACCACATAGGCCAGCTCCGCCTCCACCGCCTTGGCCACGCGGTAGCGGCCGGCGATGAAGCCATCGATCTCACCCGCCAGCAGGGCCGCCTGCATCGCCATCGGCGAGAGGGTGTGGAATTCGATGTCGCGCTCGGGGTTGATGCCGCCGCTGGCCAGCCAGTGGCGCAGCAGCAGCTCCTGCATGCTCCCCTTCTGGGCGATCGCGAGCCGCACCGGCCATTCGCGGCCGTTGAGCCGGGCCGCCAGGCTGCGCAGATCGCGCACATCCAGGTCGATGAAGCGCCGTGCCAGGCAGAGGGCATTGCCGTTGCGGGTCACCGTCATCGGTGTGATCGCCGGCCAGGCCGGCTGGCCGCGCAGCCCGAGGGTCAGGGCCAGCGGAGTGGTGGCGGAGGTGATCGCCAGATCGAGCTCGCCCAGCTGCAGCTTTTCCTCGAGCTGCTGCCAGCGGTTGAAGCTCATCGGCAGCACTGTCAGACCGGCGTCGGCGAAGAAGCCCCGCTCCAGGGCCATGGCCAGGGGAGCGATGTCGAGGCCGGGCAGGTAACCGATGCGCAGTTTCTGCGGTGCGGTGGCGACCGGGCTGGCCTCCGCCTCCGGCTCCGCCGGGCCGGCGGCGACGCTGATCGCCTGCTGGCGCTGCTTGAGGCGGCGTTGCTGCTGCAGGAAGCCGATCAGTTCGCTGCGCAGGCGGTAGTAATCGGGGTGCTCCATCACCTCCAGCCGCTGACGCGGCCGCGGCAGGTTCACCTTCAGGATCTGGCCGATGCCGGCGGCGGGACCGTTGGTCAGGCAGATCACCCGATCGGAGAGCAACAGCGCCTCATCCACGTCGTGGGTCACCATCACCGTGGTGACGCCGGCCTCCTGGCAGATCTGCATCAGCTGCTGCTGCAGATTGCCGCGGGTGAGGGCATCGAGCGCCCCGAACGGTTCATCCAGCAGCAGCAGCTTTGGCTCGATCGCCAGAGCGCGGGCGATCGCCACCCGCTGCTTCATGCCACCCGAGAGTTCGGCCGGCAGCTTGTCGGCGGCGTGGGCCAGACCCACCCGGCTGATGTTGCGCTCCACCCGCTCGCGCCGCTCGGCCTCGCTGGCGTCGCGCATCACGGTGTTCACCGCCAGGGCGATGTTCTGGCGCACCGTCTGCCAGGGCAGCAGCGAATAGTTCTGGAACACCACCATCCGGTCCGGACCCGGCTCGCTCACCTGGCGGCCGTTGATCAGGATGCCGCCGCTGCTGGCCTGGCTCAGGCCCGCCAGAAGGTTGAGCAGGGTGCTCTTGCCGCAGCCGGAGTGGCCGATCAGGGAGATGAATTCACCTTCGGCGATCTCCAGGTCGATGTCCTTGAGGGCCACGTACTGGCCGCCGCCATCGAGCGGAAAGACCTGGCTGACATCGTCAACCGTGAGGAAAGCCGTTGCCATCTCAGTTGCCCCCCTTGGCGATCACGCGGCCGGCCCAGGCCACCAGGCGATCGAGGGCCAGGCCCACCAGGCCCACATAGAGGATGGCCAGGATGATCTGGCTGGAGCTGGAATCGCCGCCGGCGTTGTAGGCATCCCAGATGAAGTAGCCGATGCCGCCATCGGCCTTGAGCATCTCGGCTGCCACGATCGCCAGCCAGGCCAGGCCCACCGAGATGCGCAGGCCGGTGAACACATAGGGCACCGTGGCCGGAATCACGATGTTGCGGATGTAGGCACCCTTGCGCAGCCTTAGGACGCGGGCGACGTTGGTGTAATCCTGCGGGATCTCGCGGATGCCTACGGCCGTATTGATGATGATCGGCCAGATCGCGGTGATGAAGATCACGAAGATCGCCGAGCTGTTGGCGTCCTGGAACACCATCAATGAGATCGGGAACCAGGCCAGGGGCGGCACCGTGCGCAGCACCTGGATCACCGGATCGAGGCCCTTGCCGATGAAGCGGTTCAGGCCGAGCAGACCACCGATGGCGATGCCGATCACGGCGGCCAGGCCGTAGCCCAGGGCCACTCGCTGCAGCGAGATCAGGATCTGCCAGCCCAGCCCCTTGCTGGTGCCGCCGTCATCAAAGAAGGGCTGGCTGATGTAGGGATCCCAGGTTTCGGTGATCACGTTGATCGGGCCCGGCAGGCGGGCCACGCCGAGCACCAGCGACAGCGCCTGCCATGCCACCAGGAAGCCGCCGATGCAGATCAGGTAGGGCATGAAGGCCCGCAGGCCGGGGTTGAGCCGGCGCAGTGCGCTTGTGCGTCGGCGGCGTGTGGTGGGGGTGATGGCGGTCATGGCAGAAGCGAACGGATCAGGGCAGGGCGTGGATCGGGGCGGCGGCGCCTCAGGCCATCGCCTTGATCTTGAGGCTGTCGAGATAGGCCTTCGGGTTCTCGGGATCGAACACCACGCCGTCGAAGAAGGTCTCCTTGCCGCGGGAATCGCTGGCGGGGATGTCCTTGGCCATGCCGATCGCCTTGGCGGCCTCCTTCCAGAGGTCGGCGCGGTTCACCTTGTTCACCAGGGCGTCGATGTCGGTGTCGGCCGGCAGATAGCCCCAGCGCATGTCCTCGGTCACGAACCAGGCGTCATGGCTCTTGAACGGGAAGGAGGCGTTGCTGTCCCAGAACAGCATCTTGTAGGGGCTGTTCTTGACATCACGGCCGTCGCCATAGTTGACGTTGCCGGCCAGGCGGGGCTTGATGTCCTCAACCTTGGCCTTGATGTACTTGTCCTTCGAAACGATCTCGCAGAGTTCGTTCAGGTTGGCCGGATCCTGGCACCAGATCTGCGCTTCCTGCACGGCCATCAGCAGCGCCTTGGCCGCCTTGGGGTTCTTGTCCACCCAGTCGGCGCGCATCGAGAACGACTTCTCGGGGTGC
Organism: Synechococcaceae bacterium WB4_1_0192; assembly: GCA_009926195.1. Lineage (GTDB taxonomy): Bacteria > Cyanobacteriota > Cyanobacteriia > PCC-6307 > Cyanobiaceae > Vulcanococcus. Next base: position 5,565 of record RFPK01000106.1, read on the forward strand.
TTGTCCCACAGTTCGCCGGTCTGGGCGGCGGTGTAGCCCAGCTTCTTGTTGACCAGGCGCTGGTTCCACGGTTCACCAACGCAGAACAAGTCCATGGTGCCGGTCTTCATGTTGGCCACCATCTGCGGCGGCGGAATCACCACCAGATCGGCATCCTTGTTGGGATCAACGCCATTGGCCGACAGCCAATAGCGCATCCACAGGTCGTGGGTGCCGCCCGGGAAGGTCACGGCAGCCTTGATCTTGCGGCCGAGGCTCTTGCTGGCCTTGGCCAGGCCTTCCTTGTTGTCGATCGTCAGCTTCTCGTCGAGCAGCTCCTTCGAGGCACTGATCGCCTGGCCCTGGAGGTTCAGCCGGGCCAGCGTGTACATCGGCAGCGGCTGCTTGCTCTTGGTGATCTTGCCGGCCGTGAGCAGCAGGGGCATCGGCGAGAGAATATGAGCGCCGTCGATGCCGCCCTTGGCACCGCCGAGCTCCAGGTTGTCGCGGGTCACGGCCCAGGAGGTCTGCTTCACCACCTTCACGTCGGGCATGCCGTGCTTGGCGAACAGGCCCTTCTCCTTGGCGATGATCAGAGGAGCGCTGTCGGTCAGGGCGATGAAGCCCAGGGTGACGCCGCTCACCTCGGGCGCCTCGGAGCCGGTGGCGGTGCTCTTGCTCGACGGCTTGCTGCCGCCGCAGGCGGCCAGCCACATGGCACCGGCCGCCGAGCCGGCGGCGGTGATTAGAAACTTGCGGCGGGACAGGTTTGACATGGCGGTGACGGCACAGCGGGGGGTCGTGGAATCAGCCGTCGTCGCTGCACACGGGCGCGCGACGAATCGCCGACGCGGAGCTCCGGTCGGTGCTGGCATGGGCGGCTGAGCTCACCCTCAGGCGGTGCAGGATCACGGCACGCGCTGGGGCAGGCGATGTTGGCGCGCAGGCTGACCAACAGGACACAGAACACCACGCCTGTGATCCCGTTGTGAGTCACCGTTGCTACCAAAGCATCCGCGACTTGGTGGCCGGCGTTACTGCGGTGCTGCGTCAGTGTTGATCCCGGCTACAACAGCGAACTCCTGCAGGGCCCGCGGCAGGTTGCGGTGTTCATGGCCAGGGTGGCTCAGCTTCACCAGCGCGAAGCGCTGCAGCTCCTGCAGCTCGCCCCAGGCTCCAGGCCGCAGCGATAGCTCCAGCTGGCGGCAAGCCGCCGCCAGCACCTCCGGCACCTGTTCCCCCTGCTGCCAGTCGCAGCCCCGGGCCGGCTCCAGAGGTTTGGCCGGACCCTCCGGCAGCTGGTGGCTGCGTTGCAGCAGCCAGTCGTGCAGCGCCGCGATCGCCGCCGGGTCATCGGCCCAGGTCAGCAGCCGCTGCCGCTCCTCGGCTTCCAGCCCATGCCAGTGCACCAGCTTGAGCTTCACGCCGGCCA
>RFPK01000107.1 GCA_009926195.1 Synechococcaceae bacterium WB4_1_0192
TCTACAACTACCACCCAGGCGAGAGCGCGGTGCAGGCGACGACGATCGTCAGCAACACGGTGCCGGCGGAGCAGATCATCCATCTGTTTACGCCGGAGCGGCCTGGGATGACGCGGGGCGTGAGCTGCCTGGCGCCGGTGATGGTGCGGTTGAAAGACCTGGGCGACCTGCTTGACGCGCGGCTGATGAAGGAGAAGGTCGCGGCGTGCCTGGCGGCTGCTGTGGTTGACCTCGACGGCACGAGCGATCAGAAAAGCACGATCGGCGATCGCATCGAGCCGGGCGGCATTGTGCGGCTGGGCCCCGGCCAGGACATCAGGACGATCAACCCGCCGGCGGCGGGCGAGATCGACCGGGTGATCAAGACCTACCTGCTGGAGATTGCCGCCGGCATCGGCATCACCTACGAAGAGCTGACGGGCGACTACAGCGGCGGCAGTTACACCCAGGGCCGGATGGGCTGGATCGGCTTCCAGCGGCGGCTGATGAGCGACACCTGGCAGATCCTGGCGCCGACGGTGTTCGACCGAATCTGGAGCTGGTGGGCGACACAAGCCTCGACGGTGGGCATCGCCACCGATGGACTGAGCGCCGACTGGACGCCGCCGCGGCGCGAGCTCTACGACCCGCAGAGCGAGACGAGCTCAGCGCTGAGCCGGATGCGTGCGGGCCTGCTGCCGCCGCAGGAAGCCATCCGCCTTGACGGCTATGAGCCTGATGAGGTGCTGCGCCTCTATCAGGAATGGAACAAGCAGCTGGACGACGCCGGCGTGGTGCTCGACAGCGATCCGCGGAAGGTGTCGGCAGCAGGCCTGACGCAAGCCCGCCCAGTTGGCTCCGCCCTTCCTCCGACCGGTGAGCCACCGGCTGAAGCAGCGCCGCCGCCAGCGCCTGCAGCGCCGAGAACCCCCCCAGCAAGCTGACCTTAGAATCGTGACGATGAAGGAGTGCACATGAGCGACGGTCTCCTGCAGACCCGGGCAATGTTCGCCCCCGAGACGATCAACGTCGAGGAGCGAACTGTTGAGCTGGTCTGGTCGACCGGCGCCCAGGTGAAGCGCGCCAGCTGGTCGCGCGGCGACTACATCGAGGAACTCAGCATGGCGCCCGGCGCCGTGCGACTGGACCGTCTGAACAAGGGGGGTCCGCTGCTCGATGCGCACGACTCCTTCTCGCTGCGCAGCCAGATCGGCGTGGTGCAGCGAGCATGGCTGGATGGCAACGAGGGCCGGGCCCTGGTGAAGTTCAGCCGGCGTGATGACGTCGAGCCCATCTTCCAGGATGTGCAGGACGGCATCTACCGCAACGTGTCTGTGGGCTACAAGGTCCACAAGACCGAGCGTGATGAGACCGGCGCTGTGCCGGTTGAGCGCGCAGTGGACTGGGAGCCCTATGAGCTCTCGCTGGTCCCGATCCCGGCTGACGCCGGGGCCCAGGTGCGCTCAGAAGAGCCCACCCCCACCCAACTCCAACAGGAGCGATCCATGGACGAACTGAACCAGGGGGCGCAGGCCACTGAGGCTGCGCCCGAGCAAACCTTTGAAACCCGCGCTGCTGCGCCTGCCGCCCCGGCAGTGGATCTGGAAGCCGTGCGCGCTGAAGAGCGCCGCCGCGCCGCCGGCATCCTCGACGCTGCTCGCAAGCTGCAGGTCGGCGAAGAGCTGGCCCACAAGCTGATCGCTGACGGCGTGGCTCTTGACGAGGCCCGCATGCAGCTGATCGACGCCCGCTCTGCTGAAGAGCGCAAGACCCCGGCCCTGAGCCGCATCGAGGTGACCCAGGACACTTCCCGCTGCTGATGGCTTCCATCCAGCGCGTGACTCTGAAGGCAGCCTATGCCGAGGAGGTTCAGACCTGGCGGCCCCTGGCGGAGCAGCGCAACCTGCCTGACTTCCGCGACATGAAGGAGATCGAGGTCGGCGGCCAGATGCTGCCGGAGGAGATCAAGGAAGGCGGCGAGTACAAGACCGGCACCATCCAGGAGCAACAGGGCTCCTGGAACCTCACCGAGTACGGCAAGAAGCTGGTGATCGGCCGCCGGCTGATCATCAACGACAACCTGGGCTACATCACCCGCGCTGTGCAGGTGCTGGCCCGTGGCGTCGCCACCTTCGAAGCCAACCAGATGTGGGGCCTGATCACTGGTAACGCCAAGTGCATGAGCGATGGTGTGGCCCTGTTCCACGCCAGTCACAACAACACCGGCACCGGCGTGATTGGTGAGACCGCCATCTCTGCCGCTCGGCAGGCGATGCGGAACCAGAAGGACTTCACCGGCAAGAACCCGCTCTATGTGGTGCCGCAGTACATCCTGCTGCCCACCACCCTGGAGACGGCGTTCGACAAGTTCAACAGCACGATTGTTCCGAATCAGACCAGCAGCGTCAACATCTTCTCGGGCTACCTGCAGAAGATCGTTGAGCCTCGCCTGGACGCTTCTAGCACCGCGCAGTATTACATCGTGGGCAACTACCCCGGTGTGACAAAGCTGATCTACGGCTACCTCGAAGGCGAAGCCGGTCCGACGATCGAGTCGGAGATCAAGCGCGATCCCGATGGCATCGTGACCTACCTGCGGCATGACTTCGGCTGCGCCATCGGTCAGCACCAGGGCTTCTACCGCTCCACCGGCGCCTGAGCCGGCCCTCTCCAACCATCCTCTGAGGACTGATCCATGAAGAACTACGTGCAAGAGGGCTGCTACGTCGAGGTGGCCCTTCCTTACGCCCGCCTGTCGGGTGAGGGCGTGCTGGTCGGCAGCCTGTTCGGCGTGTGCGTGGTGGATGGCGCTTCTGGCGCCTCCATCAACATTCACACCGAGGGCGTCTACGACCTGACCGCCGCCACCGGCGCCAGCACTGACGCCACCGTCGGCGCTCTGGCCTACTGGGACAACACCAACAAGCGCATCACCCCGGTGGCTTCCAGTCAGGCGGACCTGCCCATCAAGCCGAAACAAGGCGATGAGGTTGATGTGCGTGGCGTCACCTATCTGGTGCGCGACCCGCAGCCTGATGGGCACCAAGGAGTGCTGCTGATGCTCCATCGCACGAGCAACCGATGATCAGGCCTGCCCGCCACGACATCATGATTCCGCAGCGGGCTACCTTCCGGCAGCGGCTGCGACTCAAGGCTGACGACCAAGCGCTGGATGCGACTGGCTACGAGCTGGTGGCGCAGGTGTGGGACCGGCGGCGAATCACAAAGTACGCCGATCTGACCGTGCAGTGGGTCGATCAAGCGGCGGGCCTGTTCGAGTTGGTTCTGCAATACCCAGAGACCACAACAGTGGTGAAAGACGGCGTGTGGGACCTCCTGGTGATCGAGCCAGGCGGAGACCGGTACTACTGGCTTGAGTGCGCCGCCTACCTCGACGTTGGCCTTTCTGCTCCGGTGGTAGTCAATGGCAATGGCTGAGCAGGTTTCACTGGAGCTGATTGAGGCGCAGCGCGTCTCGGTGGAGGTGGTGGAGGAGGGCGGGCGCGTGGTGCTTGAGTTGCACCAGCCTGACGGACCTCCAGGCCCCGTGGGCCCGCAAGGGCCGCAGGGGCCAGAGGGGTTGCAAGGCCCTGACGGGCCGCAGGGAGCAACAGGACCGCAGGGCCCCCAGGGTCTACAGGGCATCCAGGGTGCGCCGGGCCTGGGCATCACCTTCAAGGGGCATGTGCCCACCAACGGGGATCTGCCCGGCAGCGCGACCCAGGGCGATGCCTACATCGTTCAGGCCGACGACTCGTTCCATGTGTGGGACGCCGGCACCGCGTCCTGGGTGAACGGTGGCTCGATCCAAGGTCCGCAAGGGATCCAGGGCCCTGAAGGCCCGCAGGGGATCCAGGGCCCTCAGGGTCCGCAAGGAATCCAGGGCAATGCCGGACCTCAGGGCTTGCAGGGCATCCAAGGACCGGCAGGACCCACTGGCCCTACCGGCGCTACGGGCGCAGCTGGTGCGAATGGGAAGACGGTGCTGTCTGGCGCAGGGGCGCCGTCGGTTGGCCTCGGTGTCGATGGGGACTTTTACATCAACACCACTGCGAACACGATCTATGGCCCGAAGGCTTCCGGCGCTTGGGGATCTCCTGTGTCGTTGGTGGGGCCTCAAGGCGCCACGGGCGCAACTGGGCCTCAAGGCCCTACAGGCGCTCAGGGTCCGCAAGGCCCGCAGGGTCCGGCCGGATCGACCGGCGATACTGGCCCCGCAGGGCCTCAGGGGCCGACCGGCGCTGCTGGCCCAACTGGCGCCACTGGCGCCACTGGCGCAACGGGCCCTCAGGGTCCGATCGGGGATACAGGCCCAGCCGGCCCGCAAGGCCCGACTGGGCCGACGCCCGCGCTCACTACCGCCACACTCAACTTCGGCGACAACCCGCAATGGTCCGCTGAGTTCACCATCACCTCCATCGCCGCAACGGTCGGTCAGAACGTCATGATGGTGCCATCCGGCAGCAATGATGATGAACTGGAGTTCGACGGGTTTACCTGTGCGGCCAGGGTGACTGCCACCAATACAATCCGAGCCTGGGTCACTGCTTGCCCAGGGCCTGTGGTGGGCACTCGATCTTTCCTGTTCCTCATTTCCTGAGTCAGAGCAATGGCAGTCCTTCAAGACGGAACCGCGGGTTCAATCCTTGCCCGCATCTTCAACACCTCCAAGGGCCTGGCTTCGATGCTGGTGGCGGAGGACGGCACCACCATCCCGAAGACCAACGGCGAAGCGCGAGGCGCTAGTGATGGTTTCCTGGCCATCGGTGGCGTCAACGACGACAGCTACAGGCCGGCGCGGACGGATCGCCTCGGCAACCTGGTCCCTGGCACAGTCAACCTGCTGTTGCACGAGCCGTTCGAGGGCGCCACGAGCAGTAGCCCGAACCGGGTAACCCTTGCGACTACCACCTTTACGCAGGCGCAGACCGCCGCTGGTGGTCTCAACCTTAATAACGGCAACAGCGCCGCATCTGCGGCTGCAGCACTGTTGACCACCAACCGGCAGTTCGCCAAGCTGCAGCGAGCGCCGTTGCAGTGCAAGATCCGCGCGCGCGCAAACCATGTTGCCAACGCCGTGATGGAGTTCGGCTTTGGCAACCCTGCCAACCAGACTTCCGCACCGACGATTGGCGCCTTTTGGCAGATCACAACCGGCGGTGTCGTTCAACCGGTCCTGACCTTCAACGGTGTCGATGTCACTGGCGCCGCTGTGACGATGCCCTCTGGCTGGCAGAGCAACTACCACACATGGGATGTCATCCTGGATGATGACGAAGTGTTCTTCACGGTTCAGGACACCTCTACTGGCCAGCTGATCGCTGAACGCAGGATCCAGCTGGCTGTCACGCAGGTGCGGCTGTGGAACGCTTCAAGGCTTCCGGCGTTCGCCAGGCTGCACAACGTCACCGCTCCGGCATCTGCGCCGACGCTGATCCTCTCGTCGCTTGACGTGGTGATGCTGGACATGGCCCAGAACAAGACCTGGGCTCAAATTGCAGCGCTCAGCGGTTTTGGTGGTGAGGTCAACCCGACCACGTTCGCGCAGACCGCCAACTACGCCAACTCCGCAGCCGCGGCCAACGCCACCCTTAGCAACACCGCGGCTGGTTATACCACTCTCGGTGGTCAGTTTCAGTTCGCAGCAGTAGCTGGTGCAGAAACTGATTTCGCGCTGTTTGGCTTCACTGTGCCTGCGCCCTACAGCTTCGTCTGTGCCGGGATCGAGATCGACACCTTCAACAGCGGCGCGGCGGTGGCGACCACAGCTCATGTGCTGCAGTGGTTCGCCTCGCCCGATCAGACTGCAATCTCCCTGGCAACGGCCACCAACCGTCGCCTCACCCTCGGAGTGCAGAGCTTCGCTGTTGGCGCGGCGATCGGCGCCCTGGCAGCGCCCATAATCCGCGACTTGAGTGATGCACCTTTGGTGACCAATCCAGGCCGCATCATGGTGGTTGGCCTCAAGATTCCAGTCGGCACCGCCACGGCATCGCAGATCATCCGCGGCACCGTGGCGATTCGGGGCTATTTCGAGTGACCCATCCCCGCAGCCAGATCCGCGCCGCGATCGTCGCCCAGCTCCTCGACGCCACGGCTGCTGAGGAGCGGGTTTACAAGGGCCGGCTGATGCCGATCGAGGAGCCCGAGCTGCCGGCGATCGTCGTTCACACGCGCGACCCCGAGGAGATCACCTCCCGTTCGACCTCCGGCTGGAACGGCTTCGAGCGGCGTCGCTGCATGGTCTCGATCGTCTGCATCGCTCAGGCCTTCGATGACATCGACGAAGACCTCGACAGCATGGCCGCACAGGTCGAGGCCGCCCTGCAAGCCTGGGTCATTCCTGGCTTCGAGTCCGCGGAGCTGAACCTGGTCGACACCCGCAGCGACGATCCTGAGTTCGACGGCAGCCTGACCACCGGGGCCACAACGCTGCGCTACGAGTGCGTCTACATGACGCCCTACCGCGACTGCAGCAACCCCTACGTCCAGGCCGCCGACGAGCCCCTGGAGCGCAGCGGCGCCTACCCTGGTGGTCGAGTCACCGCCGGCTGCCCGGCGGGCAACAGCGGCGAAGCCTGTCCGATCGACGATGCTGAGCTGTTTTCACAAGAGGAGCCGATCAACTGATGGCCACCCGCAAGCGCGCCCGCAACGATGCCGGTGAGTTCAAGCCTGACGATCCGGTGACGCCGGACCTCAACGAGGCCTACACCGACGACGCTGGCCCCGTGCTCAACATGAGCGTCGACAGCCTGGCGGCGTTCATGGAGATCGCTCAGCCTGACCGCGAGCGGCTGGGCCGCGCCCTTGAGCTGGCCAAGGAGGCCGCGGCCGCGGCGATCGGTCGACCCATCAGCGACGCTGAGCCCCATGGCATCCGCCACGGCGTTCACATGCTCGCCTCGCAGCTGCTGATCAAGGACGCCCTCGAAGCAGCTCCGACCGGC
>RFPK01000108.1 GCA_009926195.1 Synechococcaceae bacterium WB4_1_0192
TCTGCTCTGGAGCCCGGTGGGCACCCTGGTCACCTGGCAGATGCAGCGGTTGAACCGTTGAGTGACTGAAGCCACCTGCAGCACAACAGCGCCGTGCCCCTGGCCTGATCCCTCGATCGATCGGCTGAATTCACGGCGATGATGGAGGGCATGAATCCCCAGGGACCTCCCACCCTTGCTGAGCTGCGGCGCCTGGCGCCCAGGCTCCGGTCGATCGCGATGTCCCACGGCTGCCGTGAGCTGCGGGTGTTCGGTTCCGTGGCACGCGGCGGCGCTCGGCCAGCCAGTGATCTCGACCTGCTGGTGGACTTCCCGGCCAGCCCCAGCTTTGAGCAGTTCATGGATCTCAAGCTGGCACTGGAGGATCTCCTCGCTGTCCGCGTCGACCTGGTGACCCGCAACGGCCTGCGCGCAGAGCTGCGCGAGCGCATCGAACGCGAGGCCATTCCCCTTGCCTGAGGCCAACACCAGTCGTGATTGGACGCTGTTCCTGAGGGATATGCAGCGGTTCTGTGGAAAGGTGATGCGCTACTCGGCTGGCCTCAACCAGCAGCAATTTCTGGCAGACGAACTGACCGTTGACGCAGTGCTGAGGAACCTGGAGCTCCTCGGACAAGCTGCCAAACAGATACCGGACGACGTACGACTGCGTCATCCCACCGTCCCCTGGCGGCGCATTGCTGGGTTGCGGGATGTACTGGCTCATGCCTACTTCGGTCTGGAAGATGACACGATCTGGCAGATCATCACCAGCAGCATTCCAGCGCTGGCTGAGCAACTCTCTGCCGTAGCGCTGATCGAGCTGGCTGATCGGGACTGACCGGGGGGCTGCAGCGGCCCAGACGCTGCTGGGCGGATGGCGCCACAGGGGAAGGAAAGCGGGAGGCGGAGCCTCCCGCCTGCGGCTCAGAGCACCGACACCGTGGTGCCAGGGGTGCCCTGCAGCTTGCGGGCCCAGGCGTAGGCGCGCTCAGCAGGGATCAGCCGCAGCTTCTTGACCGGCTTGCCGCGGCGACCCATCGGCGTGGTGATGCGCTCATGGCCAAAGGCCTTGATGCCATCCGGATAGGTATGCAGCACCAGGGTGCGGATCTCGCAGCAGGGAGCGGTGGGGTGTGCCATGGGGGAGGAAGGCGTGGAACACACCGACCGAGGCCCGCTGTGGTGGCGGCGGCAAGGACCGCGTCGCACCGAAAGGTGCGCCATGCAGACACCGCGGCCCGGCCTGATCCTTGCCGCCGCCGACGCAGTGGGCACGCTGGGAGGGTGCACGCCGTTCCCCATGGCACAGGCCAGCTGCGGATGCGGTGGAGCCGAACGCTGATGCGGCCTGAACTGACAGGGCATCAACAAGGGTGGCTGGAGCACATGCCCAGAGGTTGAGCAGACGACTGATGACACCGCACCGGCTCTTGCGGCGCCGTCAGATGCGCTGCGCCGGGTCCCTCCAGGCTCGCCCCTGGGCAAGGGCTGACGCGAGGCGCCGCGGGCGGCGCCCCTTGCCGGGCGGGGCGTGCCCTGCGGTGTCCCGTCGCTGCGCCGGAAGGCGTCCGTTCGTTATGGCTGCCCATGCTCTGGTGATGCGCAGGAGGAGGCGATGGCCGGTCTTTTCTGCTGCTTCCCGTGGCAGGGCTTCAGGCCTGGGGCGGTTCTGACGACAGCCGGAGCTGCCACTCCACATGAAGGAGCAGCGCGTTCACGCGTTGGTTAAGAGCAGGACGATCCAGCCCCAGTGGGGTTGGATCCGCGTCGTAGCGGAACTGCACGGCGTAAACCGTGAGCACCCCGAGATCCTTCCAGCCAGAAGCTTGGGCACCGCAGCCATCGAGAAGACGCAGCAAGCGCCGCAGGTCATGAGTCAGTGGAGGGTCTTCCTCCCCGAGCTGGATCAACCAGGCTTTGAGCGCCTTCTCCACGGCCTGCTGCAGCCAGAACCCCCAGGCGCCTTCCCGGAAGACAGAGGGATCGCTGGAGGCGATGGCCGTCTCCAGGTCTGCAGCAGCAATCCGCAGCAGCCCCTGCGCCTCAGAGAGGGCCATGCAGCAGCTTCCCCTCGCGGTAGGCACGGCCGATCACATGGCTGCGCCAGTGGCGCCTGGCCTCGCATTCGCTCTGCGAATAGAGCAGGAGATCGAGGGAGACATCGGCCTGGCTCAGCTCATCCCACAGGGCGTTGAGCACCTCGAAGCGGTGGTGATCCTCCAGCCAGCGATCGGGCGCCGTGATCAGCAGATCGATGTCGGAATCCGGCCCTGCCTGCCCGCGTGCCCTGGAACCGAACAGACGCACCTCGCAACCGGGGATGGCGCGTTGGATCACGGCCGCCATCGCTGGCAGCCGCTCCTCGATCGGTGGTGCGCTCACCGGAGTCATGGGGACATTGTGGCTGGTGCGGGCTGCTCCGCCAGGAACCCCTCGATCCAGCGCTGATGGGCACGGGTGGTGATCAGCCCATGGAGTGAACTGGGCAGAGGGTCTGCTGCGTCAGGGGTTACGGCTGGTCTGCGAGGTGGTGGCGCCGAGATGGTGTTCCAGTCGCTCCGATAACCACACCTTGATGATTGATTGACGTGTCACACCGAGGCGTGTGGCCTCACGATCGAGTTGTTCAACCATCCAGATAGGGAAATCGACATTGACGCGCTTCTGCTGCAGACGCGGACGGCGTGCCGCCTCGATGTCCAGGGCATCCAGCACGGAATCGCCGTCATCAAAGCGGCGGTCGAACTCAGAGCTGTTCATAGAGCTGCACCTCTTCCGGACGTGAACGGCGGACGGAAATCAAGCGGATGGCCGCCCCGCGCCTGGTGATCACAGCGGACCACGGCTTGCCGTTGCATCGGGCGATGACAAGGCTGCGAGGTTCATCAAGGGATCGTGCCGGGATCTCCAGCAGATCGGGATCGAGCCAGAGGTCCTGCGCCTGCACGAAATCAATGCCGTGCTTGTCGCGGTTGGCCTGGCTCTTGAGCGGGTCGAACTCAAACTCCATCGTATTCCGAATCTATACCGTTTCGGAGGTGCCAGGCCACGGCGTCAAGCGCTCGTCAGGCCTGGGGCTGCTCCGCCAGGAACCCCTCGATCCAGCGCTGATGGGCACGGGTGGTGATCAGCCCGGCGATGGCGCTCTGGGCCGGCGGCACCGCAAAGGCAGCGCGGAAGGCAGCGGTGAAGGCCTCGCGGCGGGATGGGCTGAGGGCGCGGATGCGGGCCTGCAGGGCTGTGATCGCTGGTGCGTTGAGGGGGGCGTCGGCATCCGCTGATGCGGGAGCAGGAGCAGGAGCAGGTGCCGTGGCCCTGGTGGGGGCGCTGGCTGCACTGCAGGCCGGGCTCACCTGCCGCTGTTGCTTGTCGTAGAGCGCCAGGCCAAACGGATTGCCGAAGGTCATCAGGGCGCGCTTGGTGGCATCGGTTTCTGCTTCCTTGAGAGCCGATTCATGGGCCAGGCCCAGGTCGGCGTCGATGCCATGGCCGGCGCCGGAGCCCTCACGGATCAGGCTGCGCTGGCCGGCGGTGATGGTGATCCGCACGCGGGCGATGTAGGTGACACCCCAGCCGCTCTTGCGGTCACGGCCGATGGTGCGTTCGGCCTGGGCGACGCAGCGCAGGGCGATGGTCTGGCGCTGCCAGCCATCGAAACCAAAGATGCGATTGGCCTCGGCCAGGGCCCACCAGCCCTCCACATAGGCCACCTTGCCGCGCCCCTGCTCGCGCTGGCGCACGTTGGCGCGATCGAGCGGTGCCGAGAGGGCAGCGAGCTGCTCGGTGGAGAAGCCGGGGGCGGCAGTGGCCGCCTCTGATGGCGGTGTAGGCGTGGGTGGCGTGGGCTGGTTGGTGTCTCCCTTCTGGCTGAGGGTGTCGCGCAGCAGCTGCAGGGTGGAGGGCGGCCGGTTGGTGGTGTTGCGCCGCAGTGGTGCGGAGTGGCCGTTGGCGGCAGCAGCGCTGGTGGTAGCGGGTGTGGTGGCAGTGGTTGTGACTGTGGGAGCGGCTGTGGACGTGAGTGCCATGGCGTGAAAGCAGCGTGTGTGTGGAGTGGATGGGTGATGGCTTCTGCCATCAGGGGGTTGCAACAACGGCCCGGCTGGGAGCGCCCAAACCCCGGCCCGCCTCTGCAACACCCCATGGCGAGGGGGCCCCTGGCCCCCTCAGGTGATGGACCAGTTGCGGCGTTTGATCAGGCGAGCGCCGGGGATGGCGGTGGCGGCGATGGACACGGCGAGGTGAGCGGCTTCTGCGGCGGGCAGGCCGGCGATGGCGGCGGAGATGGCGGCGCGGATGCGGGCCTTGATCGAGGTCTTGTCCGGTGTGCGGCTCACCTGCAGGGTGATCAGCTCCTCGGGCAGGGCATCGGCATCGCTGATCTCCACGGCCTCACTGAGCCGGCTGGTGAGACGGTGATCGAGCAGCTGGTGGGAGGTGGCGGCGGGATTGAGGCGCGAGAGCAGGTGGATGAGGGTGGATTCGAGGGCATCGGCGCGGTGGTCCTCGCGGCGGGCGAGGGCGGAGAAGCGCTTGGACTGGGAGGCGTGGTAGCTGGCGTCTGCGCGCAGGCGCTCGATCACCCAGCAGGTGGCATCGGCCTTGCGCAGAAAGGCCTCGCGGCTGGTGTGTTCAGCGGCGAGGGCCTGCTCAAGGTCGGCGATTGCGATGGTGCGCTCGTCGTCGTCCTCGCTGTCGAGGCGTTCAGCGAGGCGTGCGATCCAGACGGTTTCGGCCTGGAGCTCGCTGCCGAGCTCCCAGAGGCTGGGCGGCTGGGGCGTGGGCGCCGCTTCTGCGCTGATGGCAGTGGTGATGGGGATGGCAACGGACATGGCGGTTTTTGCGGGTGTGTGAGGAGGACAGGGAGGCGGCGCTGCGCTCAGGCCTCGATGGTGAGCAGAGCGATCGGCAGCGCTGAGTGCGCCATCAGGGCTCGGGTGTGCTGAATCAGCGAGGCGGTACCGGCAGCACCGGGGAAGGCCACCACCTGCAGGGCGGCGCCGGCCGGTGCGGCGGCGAGCAGGGCGATGGCGCGGCTGAGCATCTGGCGGTTGCGGATCGGGCCGGCGGCGCGGCCGTATTGGCGCCAGGGGGCCGGGCAGGCGATCACGGGCCAGCCGAGCTGATCGGCAGCGGCGGCGATGGCCTGATCAGCACCGCGGGCGGCGCCATGGAGCAGGGCGAGCACGGGGCGGCCGGCGGCCACCTGCAGCAGCTGGGCGCAGATGCGGCTGATGGGCCAGGCCAGCTGGCGACCACCACCGGCCACGATCACCAGCGCAGGCGGAGCCGCTAAAGCACAGGGCGAACGAATACCAGGGGAAGACTGATCCTCAGGAACCGCCAATGCAGCGGCATGGGTACAGGACTCCATGGAAACCAACAGGCAGAAATAGACAACAAACTGGTGCGATCCAGCGGAGACCCGCATGAAGGAGGGCGCTCCCTGGCCACCTCCTTAGTGTATCAGTACGGGCGTACTAAACGCCAGTTGAGACGGGTGCAGCAGCCGCTGCTTCTTGATTCTTCATGGGCACAGATCGAGCGGTAACGGCATGATTCAGGGCGCTCTTTTCTGTTGGTTAGAGCATGATCAACAGGTCCAGCAGCGCAGGCAGCGCCTGGGCTGTGCGATCTCTGCCACCGGCCCAAGGACGCCCGGCCAGCGCAGCTGCGGGCGAGCGCCCTGCCTGCAGAACCAACCCCCCATTCCCGGCGGCGCCAGGGAGAACAGGATCACGCGAGCGCCAGGGTCGGCGACCGCAACGCGGCCTCGCCGACTCGCGCAGCCCTGGCGCCGTGTGACATCCTGACCTCCCGCCGCCGGGGGTGATCCACCGCTCACACCTGCCCGCTCGATCCAGGCGGCCCCCGGTGGATTGCTGCTTGTGTGCAGCGAGGGTGAGCGTCAGAGTTGAGCAAACGCTTGCCCCTCATCCGCCCCTCCCTGGCCATTGCCACCACGACTGCTACTGCCTCTGCCCTGATCGCCCTGGCGGCTCCGGCTGGTGTGCAGGCGATCAGCCTCGATCAGGCCTGTCAGACGTTCGCTGCCAAGCTGAGCGCCGCCCAGGCCTCGGGTGACACGCAAAAGGCCCAGACCATCTACAGCGAGGGCAGCAAGCGCATCGCCAGCCGTTTCAACGGTGCAACCTGCCCGAACGTGACGGCGCCAACGCCCTGAGCGCTCTGCTTGGGGCTGCTGGGGACCAGCTGGGCCGAGACCGATTGTTACGACTGCCTTTAAGTACCATGCCTATTCGAGCTATAGGCAAACCATGAAACGAGCATTGTCTGCTTTCATGCTCAGTGCTTTGCTCCTCGCGAGCTGCAAGCATTCCGATCATGCACCGTATAAATCTCGGTTTCCAAGCAAAGATGAAAGGGAAAGGGCGGCTGCCGAAGCGCAGCGATCAAACGAGCTAGCTAAATCCCTAGCCGCTTCTGAGGCATACTCTCAAGATGGCATGAGGCTGGCCGTGGAGGAGGTTCGAGACTCAATCAAAATCTGCATCTATGACAAACTGCAGTATGGATGCGACAAGGTGAGTGCCGCTTTGGAGGACATCTCGTCAATGACTACCGACCAAACAGACTGTGGTCGAGCGGCCGCTGGGCTGAGCGTTGACACCATGATGACAGGCGTAGACGGCGAAAGCTATTTGCAGAAATTCCGTACGCAAATGCTTAAAGACTTTTCTGAGATCACAAAGCACTGCCGATAGACTCGCTTCGCGCACCGAGCGGCAAAGGCTCGTACCGAGGCCAACCTGATCCCCAGGCGGGCCTACATAGGGTTTCCTAAAAAAGCCAGAGCCCTGGCCGCGAACCCAAGATTCGACCATCAAGTGTCTTACTGAGTGATCCTCAAGCCGCAGACGCCTGAGCAGGCAATGG
>RFPK01000109.1 GCA_009926195.1 Synechococcaceae bacterium WB4_1_0192
GAGCCGCCGCCGATCACATGGCGCACGATCTGCTGCTGCGGCCCCCGGAAGCTGCTGTACCCGAACACCTGGCGCAGCACGGTGGCCGGTTGATCGGAGCGGCTGGAGCTGGAGGCGATCACGGCGATGCGGTGGGGAGCACGGGACCGGCGGACTGGATCCCCCCTTCAGATCTCCCACAATGGCGCCACTGCGGCGGGCACGCCGCCCGTTCGCCCGTCGATGTCCGATTCCGCTGAGACCACCGGCCTCGCCGTTCGTCCCGCCACCGCCTGGGGCTTCCTGGCGCCCGGCCTGGCGCTGCTCACCCTCTCGGTGCTGATCCCGGCGGCCCTGGCCCTGGTGATCAGCTTCAGCCGCAGCGGGCTGGATGTGAGTGAGCCGCTGCAGTTCATCGGCCTGGCCAACATCCAGCGCCTGCTCGCCGATCCGATGTTCTTCCGGGTGCTGGGCACCACCCTGCTCTATCTGGTCGGTGTGGTGCCGCCGGTGGTGCTGGGCTCCCTGGCCCTGGCGGTGCTGGTGAACCGCCAGCTGCCGGGCATCCACTGGTTCCGCGCCGCCTTCTACACGCCGGTGCTGGTGTCGATCGTGGTGGCAGCCATCGCCTTCCGCTGGCTCTACGCCGAAACCGGCCTGATCAATGGCTGGCTCAGCGCCCTGCTGGGCCCTTCGTTCAGTCCGATCGGCTTCCTCACCAACCCCCTGCTGGCCCTGCCCGCCGTGATGCTCGTGACCCTCTGGAAGGGACTCGGCTACTACATGGTGATCTTCGTGGCCGGGTTGCAGGGGATTCCCACGGATCTCTACGAGGCCGCCGAGCTCGATGGCAGCGAGGGCTGGCGCAAGCACCGCGACATCACCCTGCCGCTGCTGCGCCCCTACGTGACCCTGGTGGCCGTGATCTCGGCCATCGCCGCCACCAAGGTCTTCGAGGAGGTGTTCCTGATGACCCAGGGCGGCCCCGCCGATGCCACCCGCACCCTCGTCTATTACGTCTACGACCAGGCCTTCGCCGAGCTGGAGATCAGCTACGCCTGCACGGTCGGCCTGGCCCTGTTCGTGATCGTGCTGCTGCTCAGCGCCGTTCGCTACGCCTTCGCCGCAGACCGGGGTATCGGCTGATCTGATCGCGTTGGCCCCGGGAGATGCCACAGTGGCCGATTGACCCTGACAGGCGCATGGGCGCTGCGGAGGCAATCGGAATCGTCGGCGGCGGGCAACTGGCCTGGATGCTGGCCCAGGCGGCGCAGCGCCAGGGGGTGCAGCTGCACGTGCAGACCCCCGGTGCCCATGATCCGGCCGTGGCCCTGGCCGCGAGCGTGGTGCAGGCCGATGTGCGCGATGTGGCCGGCACGGCCGAGCTGGCCCGCCGCTGTGGCGCGATCAGCTTTGAGAACGAGTGGGTCGATCTCGATGGCCTTGCCCCGCTGGCGGCCTCCGGCGTGCGCTTCCTGCCCAGCCTGGAGGCGCTGCGGCCGCTGGTGTGCAAGCGCAGCCAGCGGGAGCTGCTGCAGCGCCTGAACCTGCCCTCGCCCCGCTGGTTCCCGCTCGACCAGCTGCAGCAACACTCCCCGGCCGACAGCGCCGCGACGGCCGATACGACCGTGCCGGCCACAGACCCGAACCCCGCGTCGCCCGCCGCCGCCTCGGCCACCCCAGCTGCCATCTCCGCAGCCCCGTCCGCCGGGCCGCGCCTGCCGGAGGGGTTCAGCTATCCCCTGATGGCCAAGGCCGCCAGCGGTGGTTACGACGGCCGCGGCACCGCGGTGCTGCGTGATGACACGGCCCTCGAAGCCTTGCTGGAGCGGGTGCGCCCGGGCGACTGGATCGTCGAGGAGTTCGTCCGCTTCGAGCAGGAGCTGGCGGTGGTGGCCGCCCGCGACGCCCAGGGCGAGGTGATGGTGTTCCCGCTGGTGCAGACCCATCAGCACGGCCAGGTGTGTGACTGGGTGCTGGCACCGGTGGAGGCCAGCCATGCCCTGCAGCAGGCGGTGCGCAACATGGCGGCCTCCCTGCTCACCTCGCTGCAGTACGTGGGGGTGCTGGCGATCGAGTTCTTCGTGACGAACGACGGACTGGTGGCGAACGAGATGGCGCCGCGCGTGCACAACTCGGGGCACTGGACGATCGACGGCGCGGTGACGAGCCAGTTCGAGAACCGCGCCGCCGCCGATTCCGCTGAGGATCCCGCCACCGCCACCGCCACGTCCAGCTCCACCGCCTACGCCGAGCAGCGCCAGGCCCTGGCCGCCCTGCCGGAGGCGCAGCTGCACTGGTATGGCAAGGCGGGATCCACGATCGGTCGCAAGCTCGGCCACATCACCCTGCTGCTGCGCCAGACCGACGCCGCAGCGCGCCGCCAGGAGGCCATGGAGCGCCTGGCCCAGGTGAGGCAGATCTGGCCTCTGCCTCCCGCTGAAGAAGACGGGCAAGGGGCTTAGGATCCAACGCGGACTGCTGTGTTGGTGACTGCCTTCTACAGTTTTCTGATCTGACTCCCTTTTCGACTTGGGGCGTCTGTCGCGACAGTGCCGTAGACCGGCCCCGTAGCCGGAAACGAATCTTCGCTTTGACTCCCCTTCTGGTTCATCCAGGTCGGAATCTGGGGCAGAACGGCACAGCGGTTCACCCTTTTCAGTCTGTTGCTGGTGATCGACCTCAGCCGCCGATCGCGCCGCTGACCAGCTCCTCCAGGTCGGGGGCCGCCATTGGGGTGACCACGAACACCTCCTGAGCGGAGCTGCCACGCCGGGCCACCAGCTTCCAGCCACCGGTGATCGGTGTCGACACCCGTAGCCGCAGCTCCGGCGCCCGACCGCGCACGCGGCAGATCACCGCCGGTGTGATCGTTTCGATCCGCGGATCGCGGGCCAGTCGCTTCAGCACCGGGATCAACCCCTCCACGTAGGTGCTGTGGGTGATCACGACCCGGCCCATCGACCCGCTGGTACGGCAGGGGCAACCTTAAGGACTCTGCGGGGGCGGCCGATGGCGCTGATCCCTCAGCAGCGCTCGAGCGGCGCCATCGTCAGCCCTTCGACGGCCAGTTGCTGGTGGTAAAGCTCCGCCTGCTCCAGCGGGCCGCTCCAGACCTCGGCTGAGCCCTGGCCGTCGATGCGATGGGCCAGATCCCAGGCCCGATCCGGCGTCATGCCGGGAATGTGTCGCACCAGGACCTCCACGACATGCTGAAAGGTGTTGTGGTCGTCATCGAGAACGATCACGCGGCCGTTGGGATAGGGCGCCCGCACCTGCTGGCGCTCCATCACGGCCTGTCCCCCGGGCTGGGTCCCTGCGGCATGAATCGCTGGCATCAGACGACAGAGCTGCAACGACCCCACAGTCTGGCGCCTGGTGCTCGGTACACTGCGCCCACAAACACGCACCAAAGCCATGCTGATCACTGTGGGCTGGGCTGCTCTTGCTGCCACCTTCACCTTCTCGATCGCCATGGTCGTCTGGGGTCGCAACGGCGACGGCACCCTCAACTTCTGAGGCTCCCGCACACCACCTCTGCACAGATGGATGCCGGCCTGGCCGCTTCTGGCCTCACTCTCAACAACGTGCTGGCCATCGCGGCGGCCGCCCTGCTGGTGTTCGTGAGCGGTGGTGTTCTCTACCTCTCCACGATTGAGTGGCGCGATCGCCGCCGCCGCCAGCAACCGGTGAACGCATCCGGGCGGCAGCGGCGGTGATCCCTGGCCATCCAGCCCTGGCGGGCTGGTCCTGGCAGGAGGCTGGCCAGGTTCTGGTGCCGGTTCCCCCCGCCGTCAGGGCCGCAACCCGTGTCGCTGGGGCGACGGTTGCCTCACCGGTTGCGTCACCATCCGTTGAGCCCCCACCGGCCTGGGACAGCGAGCAGCAGGGTGCCCTGGAAGCGGCTCTGGCCGCCGATCCCGCCAGTGCCGCCAGCTTTGATCTGGCCCTGAGGCTGCTTCGACAGCCTGGATCTGCTGCGCTGCGTGATCTGGCCGATCAGCGGCGCCGTGCCCTGGCGGGTGAGACGGTCACCTATGTGGTGAACCGCAACCTCAACGTCAGCAATCACTGCGTCAAGCACTGCAGTTTCTGCGCCTTCCGCCGTGATCCGGGCCAGGACGGTGCCTACTGGCATGGCCGGGACAGCCTGCAGCAGCGCGCCGCTGAAGCCCAGGCCGCCGGTGCCACGGAGCTATGCATCCAGGGTGGGCTCAACCCGGCCGCTCGCCTCGCTGGCTCGGCCCTTGCCTATCACGTCCAACTGTTGCGCGATTTGGCGGCCGCGGCGCCGGGGGTGCACCTGCACGCGTTCTCGCCCCAGGAGCTGCTGTTCATCGCCGAGCAGGACGGTTGCAGCCTGGCGCATGTCCTGGAGCAGCTGCAGGCGGCCGGTCTGGGTTCGGTGCCCGGCACCGCCGCCGAGGTGTTGAGTGAACCGCTGCGCCAGCGTCTCTGCCCCGAGAAGCTCACGGCCCGCCAGTGGTGCGCCGTGATCCTCGAGGTGCATGCAGCGGGCCTGGCCAGTACGGCCACCCTGCTGGCTGGCCATATCGAGACGCCAGCCGATCGCGCGGCCCATCTGCTGACCCTGGTGGCCCTTCAGCAGCGGGCCTGGCACCATCGCCGCAGCGGTTTCAGTGAGTTCGTGCTGCTCCCTTTCATCGCGGCGGGCGCTCCGGCCGTCCTGCGGCAGCGGGTGGGCCGTGATCAGCCCGATCTGCAGGCGATGCTCACCCTCAGCGCCCAGGCGCGTCTGCTGCTGGGGCGCTGGTTCCGCAACCATCAGCCCAGCTGGGTCAAGCTCACCCTTGCCGGTGCCACCGAGGCGCTGCGTTGGGGTTGCAACGACCTCGGCGGCACGCTGATGGAGGAGACGATCACCCGCATGGCCGGTGCCACCGGCGGTGTGGCCCAGACCCCGCAGGCCCTGGAGGCGGCCGCAGCATCCCTGGGCCGTCCCGTGCGGCAACGCACCACCCTCTACGGCGAGCCCCCGTCATGCCCCTGAAGTTCCGGCTGCCACGGTTGTCTTGGCTGTCACGGCTGCCCAGACCGTCTCCGTTGCCGCTGCCGATCACCGGCTTGAGCATCGCAGTGCTGCTGGCAATCCCGGCCGCCCTGCTGGTGGCGTTTCCGCGCCGCAGCGCCACGGGGCTGGAGCGGTTGATCCCCTCCGCAGCCCTGTGTGAGGCGGTGCATTGGAATGCTTCGGCGCTCAGCCAGATGCTTGGCCCGCTGGCGCCGTTGGCCCAGGGGCAGCAGCAGGGCTGCCTGGTGCTGTCGGCCCAGGGGCGCGGTCTGTTCTGGCATGGTGAGACCGAAGCGAGCGATGGTGTCGTGGCGCCGCCACCGCCGTCCCTGGCCCTGCCCGCCGCTCAGCCGCTTGCGGCCGGTGCGTTGCTGGAGCTGCGGGGCCGACGCCTGGATCTGTTGCTGCAGGGGCTGTTGAGCAGCCCGGTGCTGCGTCAGTCACTCGCGCGCAGCTATGGCCTCAGCTCGGATGTGCTGAAGGTGCTGCAGCCCAGCGTCTTCCTGCTGCGACTGCGCGAAGTGCCGCGCGGGCCGTTCCTCGCGGCCCTGGACCTGCAGCTGGAGGTCACCAGGGCCGGCCGGCCCAGCCTTGAGCGCTGGCTCGATCAGCTCAGCCGCACCCTGACGGATCAAGGGCTGGACAGCAACCGCCCGCTCCCGGCTCTGACGGCCTGGAACCGCGAGGACGGCACCGTGGTCGGGGGCTGGCGCTGGTCGCCGCGGCGTGAGCAGCTGCTGCTGTTCCTCGGACCGGTGCCCAGCCGCCTCGCCACTCCCGCACCAATCAGTGCCGGCGACTGGCAGTTGCGTCTGCGGCCGGCGGCCATGGCCTCAATCGGCCTGATGCCCGCCGGTGTGCCGGTGGTGGTGCGCCGGGCCGTCCAGCTGGAGTTGCTGGGCAAGCCCGTGGGCCTGCGCCCCGGCGAGCGCCAGAGCGCTCTGGCGGGACGCCTTCAGTTGCCCTGACCGGGCTCAGGCTGCGCCGGTGTCGGCTTCGGTGCCCTCAGTGGCGCCACCACCGGCCTGACGCTCCTGCTCGGCACGTTCGCGGCGCCGCCGCTCTGCGGCCACCGTTTCCTCCATCAGTTCCACGGCCTGGCTCATCTTCTCGATGTTGCCGGCGTAGAGGCTGAGGTCCTTGTCGACCCGGTCCTTGATCAGGCCCATCGCCGCACCGATCTCATGGGCGGCGCTGCGCAGGGCGGCCGGTTCGATCGCGTCGCTGCCCTGGGCGCTCTGCAGCAGGCTCAGCAGGCCCACGGCCACCAGCCGTGAGTAATGGAAATCCGGTCGCTGCACGCCTTGCAGCAGGGCGGCGATCGGCGCCGGTGCCCCTTCACCGCGGTTGGAGAGCCAGCCCTTCACGGCGTCAACGCTGTGGTGGCCAACCTCCTGGCGAGCCTGTGCGGCCTGGGCGCGAAGGCCGGGGCCATCAAAGCCATTGGCGCTGCAGAGGGCGTTGAACAGCGGTTCGCGCTGCTCATCCGGCCGGTAGCCGCTGGAGAAGCTGTCGAACACCTGGGTCAGGCCCACGGCGAACAGCCCATCGCTCTGAAAGCCGCGCTGGTGGCTGAGCAGATGCAGTTCCACCAGAAGCTCATCCACCATCCGCCGGTAGAGCGGGGCGATCACATGGGGGAAGGCGGTGTGAAAGGCCCGCTTGCTGTCGGCAACGGTGAGGCTGGCGCCCACGCTCAGGGGTTCGAAGTGGTGGGACCCTAGCTCGCTGGTCACGCCCTTCCCGGCTCGGGCTCAGTAGGATCCCGCCAGCCGCTGCCCCGCCCGTGCCGATGATCCCGATCGTGATCGAAGAGTCGGGCCGGGGCGAGCG
>RFPK01000110.1 GCA_009926195.1 Synechococcaceae bacterium WB4_1_0192
GCCCTTCCCCCAGCTGGCGCGACTGGGGCAATGAGATGGTGGCCCTGGCCCTGGGGCTGGCGATCGGCACCCTGCTGCAACGCCTGTTCACCCCGGCGGCAGTTGCGGCCGGCGACCGATCGGGGCGCGCACCAGCGCAGGGCTCGTCAGCAGAGACGGCGGCGAAGGCGCCTGAACCGATCGAGCCACCAGTGGCCGTCCGGCTGCGGCGGGGCCTGCACTCCCCCTTTTTCTGGCGGAAGCTCGTGTTCGCCAGCCTGGCCCTGGCGATCGGACAGGGGCTCGGCGCCGTGACACCCAAATACGTCTACTTCGGCGTCGTGCTGCTGCTCAACGACAGCATCGGCGCCACCCTGGCGCGGGTGCGCGACCGGATGGTGGGCGTCAGCCTCGGGATTCTGATGCCGCTGCTGGTGTTCAACTGCCTGGGCATGAGCGAGCTCTCCACCGGGCTGGTGATGGGCGGCACTGCTGCGCTGGTGACGGCCCTGCGCTGCGGCGAGCACCTGAGAACGGCGCTGATCTCCAGCGGTGTGGCCTTCATCGGCTACGGCCCGCTGGTGGCCTGGTACATCCCGAACCGCTGGATCGACTACCTGATGGGCTGCGGCCTGGCGCTGATGGTGGGACTGCTGCTGTTCCCCAGCTCGGCCCTGCGACAGTTCAATGCGCTGCGCGATGATCCCGACGCCAGCGCCGCTGAACTGGCAGCCCTGCTACCGGCGGCTCGGGAGGAAGCCCGCTGGCTGGGGTTGCCGACTCCCGAGCTGCCGCAATGAACCGATCAGCCCGAAGGATCCGATCCATCCGATCGATCCAGGACCGGATCGCAAACCGCAGAGGGCTCCTCAGGCAGCGGTGGTGGACCTGGGGAGCAGCGGCAGGATCGGCGTTGGCAGCGGTCATGAGCGGCGGTGCGGCACAGGCCGCGCAGGCCACGCCCCCAGCGGGATGCAGTGGTCTCTGGGCTCAGCTGGCGCTGGTGGTGCTGATGCTGACCCTCTCCTGCATGGTGCACGCCCTGGTGTCGGTTCTGCAGGCGGAGCTGACACGCCGCGGCAAGCTTGCCCGCTGGTGCGGACCGCACAGCAGCGGCCGGCTGGTGCTGATCGTGTCGATGGCGCTGCTCACTGGGCTGGCGCTGTGGATCGAGATCCTGCTGTGGGCGCTGCTCTATCGCGGCCTCGGCCTGCTTCCCACCCTGGAGGGAAGCCTCTATTTCTCGGGCATCACCTTCACCACCGTCGGCTACGGCGACATGACCCTGCCGTCCTGCTGGCGCCTGCTGAGCGTTGGCGAAGCGGTGAACGGCGTGCTGATGGCGGGCTGGAGCACAGCCCAGCTGATCACGGTGGTGCAGCGGATGATGGAGCTGCGGCTTCAGGCGGAGGGTTCGGTTCAGGCGGACGCTACGCCAACAGATCACGATCGCGGGTTTCCTGACGGAACCACCAGGTGATCGCGGCCCCCAGCACCGACGTGCAGGCCAGCAGGGCCAACAGCAGGCCGGCACCTTGCTGCTGCAGCACCAGGGGACACACCAGCGCGGTGAGCACGGCACCACCCTTGCCGGCAGCGGCGGCCAGGCCGGCACCCACCCCCCGCAGCGGCGTCGGGAAGAGCTCGCCGGCGAGGAGATAGGTCTGAGCGTTGGGGCCGAGGTTGGTCATGAACTGGAACAGGGCCAGGCCGAGCACCAGCAGGGGCAGCCCTGGAGCCATCGGGCCGAGGGCGAGACCGGCCAGGGCAAGGCCGGCGGCACAACCGATGAAACCGGTGATCTGGAGAGGGATCCGGCCCCAGCGATCGGCCAGGGCAATGGCGGCGCTGATGCCGAGCACCAGCATCAGATCGATCAGCACCGAGGCGCCGAGCGCCGACCGGTCCGCGGCGTTGGCGGCGGCCAGCAGCAGCGGCAGTGACAGCCCGATGCCATAGGTGGCCAGATCCTGCAGGAACCAGGGCAGACAGGCCAGGGCGGTGGCCCGCCGCAATGGCGGCTGCAGCAGCAACCAACCGGAAGCCCCGCTGCCAGCGCCCGGGGACAGGGACAGACGAGCCAGCTGCAGATCTGCACGGCCCAGCAGCCAGGGGCTGTGGCGTGGCAGCAGCAACCGCCCGAGCAGCACCAGCACCACCGCCGGCAGCGGCAGCAGGTAGAGCAGGCGCCAGCTGACGGGCTCGTGCGCCTGCGGCAGCAACAGCGCCGCCAGGGCTGTACCCAGCAGAACGCCAACGGCCTGAAAACCAAACGCCGAGAGCACCATCCGACCACGAATGGCCACCGGCATGCACTCAGCAATCACCAGATGGGCAACCGGATAGTCAGCGCCGAGAGCAAGGCCGATCAGCAGCAGGCCGACGCCCACCCAGAGCGGATCGGGAGCGAGCACCACCAGCGCCAGCCCGAACACCAGCAGCCCCATGGCGGCAATGAACAGGGGGCGACGGCCCAGGCGATCGGCCAGGGAGCCGAGGACGACGGCCCCGACCAGGATGCCGACCAGGCTGGCGGCCCTGAGAGCTCCCTGCTGGAGGCCGCCGAGCTCGAACTGCTCAGCCACCACGGGCAGGGTGAAGGCGCCAAGGAACACCACCATCCCCTCGAAGAACTTGCCCGCCGAGGCGAGGGCCCAGACGGCCCAGCGCGTGGCGGCACCGGCGGGATCCACCAGCGCCGGTGCCGCCGTCATCAACCGATCTGACTGAGGAACTGACGGCTGCGCTCATGGCCGGGAGCCGTGAAGAACTGCTCCGGTGGCGCCACCTCCACCACCTGACCATCGGCCATCAGGGCCACACGGCTGGCCACCTGGCGGGCGAAGCGGACCTCATGGCTGACCACCACCATCGTCATGCCATCGCGGGCCAGCTCCTGCATCACCGCCAGCACTTCCTGCACCATCTCGGGGTCGAGAGCGCTGGTGGGCTCATCGAAGAGCATGATCCTGGGCTCCATGCAGAGCGAGCGGGCGATCGCAACCCGCTGCTGCTGGCCGCCCGAGAGCTGGCCGGGATACTTGTGGGCCTGATGCTGGATGCCGACCCGATCCAGCAGCTCCAGGGCCTGCTGCTGCACCTCAGCCTTGGGGCGGCGCCGCACCAGCACCGGCGCCAGAGCGACGTTCTCGAGGACGGTGAGATGGGGAAAAAGATTGAACTGCTGAAACACCATGCCGACCTCGCGGCGGATCGCATCGATCTGGCGGACGTCATCGCTGAGGGTGATGCCATCGACCACGATCGAGCCCTTCTGGAAATCCTCGAGGCCGTTGAACGTGCGAATGAAGGTGCTCTTACCGGAGCCCGAGGGCCCCATGATCACCACCACCTCCCCCTGGTGCACGCTGAGGTCTGCACCGCGCAGGGCCTGAAAGCCGTTGGGGTACCACTTCTCGACCCCACGGGCCTCGATCATCAACGGAGTGGTCATGCCTTGTGCGCGGAGGTGTTGAGGGCGACGGTGTTGGGGTTGAGGCGATGCTCCAGGGCGCGGCTGCCGAGGCCGAGGGCGGCGCAGCAGCACCAGAACAGGATGGCCAGCACGAGATAGACCTCAGCGTTGCGGCCGAGGAAGGCCGGATTCGCCATCACGGTGCGGGCGACCCCAAGCAGATCAAGCAGGCCGATCAGTGACAGCAGCGTGGTGTCCTGAAGCAGGGTGATGAACTGACCAACGGTGGCCGGCAGCGCCACCCGCAGGGCCTGGGGCAGCACCACATGCATCAGGGACTGGGGCAGGTTCAGGCCAAGGGAGCGGGCCGCCTCCAGCTGGCCGGGAGGCAGGGCAGCCAGACCGGAACGCACCGCCTCGGCCACATAGGCCGCGGCGAAGAAGGTGAGCACCCAGGCCGCCCGCCAGACCCGATCCGGGGCCAGCCCCCCCGGCAGCAGGAAGCCGAGGATGTTCTGGCCAAGGAACAGCAGGGTGATCAGCGGTGCACCGCGGATGAATTCGATGTAGACCACCGAACCCCAGCGCAGCAAGGGCAGGGCACTGCGGCGACCCAGAGCCAGCAGCACTCCGAGCGGGAAGCAGAGCAGGATCGCAAAGCTGGCCTCCACGAGGGTGAGCAGCAAGCCCCCCCACTCTGCGGGGGGTACCGGCATCAATCCCAGGCCGCCACTGATCAGCACCATGCCGATCAGGTAGAGCACAGGCCAGAGCAGGGCCAGCAGTGGGCGAAGCTGGCGTGGCACCAGCGGCCCCCAACGACCGGCCGCGGCGCGCACCAACAGCAGAAGCGCCGTGATCGCCCACCAGCGCATCTGGATGCCGGCCTGGGCATGCAGAGCCAAAGGCACGTAGAAGCTGATCGCCGTCAGCAGGGCGGCGGCGATCGTGTCGTTAGGGGGCCAGGCGCTGCCGCGCCGATCAGCGCGGGGCCAAGCGCGCAGCAGACCCCAGCTCAGGCCGGTGGCGGCAGCCAGCAGGGTCACGAGCAGCCACAGGCGCCACTGCTGCTCGATCGGATAGCGACCGATGGCGAACAGATTGCTGTTGGCCTGGATCACGGCCCAGCGTGCCTGGGTGGTGGCCCAGTGCAGAAAGCCCGTGGCAGCAGCGGCCAGGCTCGCCACCAGAGCGATGGTGATCAGGCCGTCGAGGGGACTGGCGAACAGCTCGCGGCGCAGGCGATGCAGACGGGGCGGCGAGGCGGTGCGCTGAGGATGGGACAGGTTCGGGGATGCGGACATCGGGATCAGCGCTCCCTCAGTTGCACGGCACGGTCAAGGCCATTCATCAGCGCCGAGATCAGCAGGTCGATCACCAGATAGGCCCCCAGCAGGATCAGCACCACCTCGACGGCGCGGCCGGTCTGGTTGAGGGTGGTTTCCGCCACCGAATACAGATCGGTGTAACCGCAGGCCACGGCCAGGGATGAATTCTTGGCCAGGGAGATGTACTGGCTGTTGAGACCGGGCACGATCACGCGCAGGGCCTGGGGCAGCACGATCCGCCGCAGGGTCTGGAGCGGGTTGAATCCAAGCGAGCGAGCCGCTTCCCACTGGCCGGCGGGCACCGCCGCCACTCCGCCGCGCACCACCTCGGCGATGAAGGCGCCGGTGTAGACGACCAGGCCGGTGAGCAGGGCGACGAACTCGACGGTGAAACGCAGCGGCGCGTGCCAGACGCCATCGACAAGCTCAGGCTGGAACAGATAAAGACCTGATTTGGCCAGCACCAGCCCCGGCAACTGAATCGCCGCGGTGCCGTTCGGCAGGGAGAGGAACACCACGAAGTACCAGAACACCAGCTGCAACAGCAGTGGAATGTTGCGGATGACCTCCACATAGATGCGGGCCAGGCGGCGCAACAGGCCGTTGCTGCTGAAAGAGGCTGTACCCACAAGGGTGCCGAGCACGGTGGCCCCCACCAGCCCGGCGACCACGACCCGCACGGTGTTGACCAGACCCGCCAGCAGGGCACGCCAGTAGGGCAGGCCGGCATTGAAGGGCAGCAGGGTCTCGGCGATATCGAAGCCGGACGGGTTATCGAGCCAACCCCAGCTGAGCAGCAACCCGGCGGCCGTGAGGTTGCGCACCAGATTGCCCAGCAGGAATGCCACCAGCACCAGCAGCGCCAGGCCTGCGGCACCCTGCACCAGCCACGGGATCAAGCGGCGGTTGCGCCACCAGGGGGTGACACCACCGGTGGATTGCGGCAGCGGCGCCATCAACGGAAGGGCGGCGAATAGATCAGGCCACCATCCTTCCACTGGCGGTTCAGACCGCGCTCCAGCTTCAGCTTGGACGCCATGCCGACATTGCGTTCGAAGATCTCGCCGTAGTTGCCGACGGCCTTGATGGCCTTGACCGCGAAATCGGCCGGCAGGCCGAGCTGCTTGCCGAAGTCACCCTCCACGCCCAGGAAGCGGCGCAGATCGGCCTGGTTGGTGTTGGCCCTGGCCTCGGCCACCTTGGCGTCGACATTGGCCTGCGTGATGCCCAGCTCCTCGGCCTGCATCAGGGCATAGACGGTCCAGCGCACGGCATCCGACCAGAGCGGATCGGCATTGACCGTGGCCGGGCTGAGGGGTTCCTTGCTCAGAACCTCAGGCAGCAGGGTGTGGGCCGCGGGATCGGGGAAGCTGGTGCGCTTGCCGGCCAGCTGCGAGCGATCGCTGGTGACGGCCACGCAGCGTCCCTCCAGATAGGCGGCGTAGGTCTGGTCGCCGGTCTGGAACTTGAGGGGCGTATAGGCTGCCTTGATCTCGCGCATGCGGTCGGCGAGGTTGAGCTCGGTGGTGGTGCCGCTCTCGACGCAGATCGGCTTGCCGGCCAGATCCTGGAGACGCTTGATGCCGCTGCTGTTGGGCACCATCACGCCCTGGCCGTCATAGAAGACCGTGGGCGCGAAGCTGAGGCCGTTGCCACCGGCGGCATCGCGGCTGAGCGTATAGGTGGTGTTGCGGGACAGGAGATCCACCTCGCCGCTGGCCAGAGCTGCGAAACGCTCGGAAGAGTTGAGATCGCGGTAATCGACCCTGGCAGGGTCGCCCAGCACGGCTGCGGCGGTGGCTTTGCAGACATCCACGTCCAGACCGCTGTAGCTGCCGTCGGGCCCCACGAAACTGAACCCTGGCAGCTTGCCGTCCACACCGCACACCAACTTGCCGCGGCCGCTGATGGTGGCCAGCTTCTGGCTCTGAAGGCCACCGTCATCCCCGGCACAGCCGAAGAGACCAAGGGAGGCAATTAGGGGAACGGCTGTAGCCAGCCTGCGCAGGAGCGTCATGCCACGTTGCATGGATCAGCGCAGTTTGCCAGTAAATCGAT